>CAYQVN010000300.1:0-2540 GCA_964420895.1 uncultured Nitrospirota bacterium
GGGGCTTTTCTTTTCTTGACCCGGCAGGATGATTCAACGATAATACTTTTTCAGAGATTCCGGCTTACATCCATTATTTCATTCAAGGAGACAGACATGAAAATCATCTTTCCATTGATCCTCGCCCTCTTTCTGGCCATACCCCAAGTTTCGGCGGAGATGACCACCACTGCCTCGGGACTCCGCTACGAGGACCACAAGGTCGGTGACGGCACCGAAGCGGTCAAGGGAAAAACCGTCGTCGTCCATTACACGGGGTGGCTCGATGATCACGGCAAGAAAGGAAAGAAGTTCGACAGCTCCGTCGATCGGGGCAAACCCTTTTCATTCCCCCTCGGCTTCGGTCGGGTCATCAAGGGATGGGACGAAGGGGTCGCCGGGATGAAGATCGGCGGGAAGCGGACTCTCCATATCCCCGCCAAACTCGGCTACGGAGCCCGGGGCGCCGGACGGGTGATCCCCCCGAATGCCGATCTCATCTTCGATGTGGAACTGCTTGAAGTGAAATAGTGGAAAGAGCAAAAATGAAATACCAAAAACAAAAAATAAATCAAATCCTATTTGGAACCCTCCTGCTGATCCTCTTTGCCGGCTGTGCGGGAATCCGCATGATGCTGCAGCCGCCCGATGTGAGCCTGGTCAATATCGTTCCCATCCAGTTCACCCTTTTCGAGCAGCGTTACCGCCTGCAGCTTCGGATCCAGAATCCCAATGAAGATCCTCTGCCGATCCGGGGGATGAAGTACAAGGTCTATCTGAATGAGCAGGAATTTGCTCATGGCGTCAGCCGTCAGCCGGTGACGGTACCGGCCTTCGGAGAGGCACTCTTCGATGTTGAGGTGACCAGTGATCTGGGAGGAGTTCTCAAACAGATCGGGGAACTGAGCAAGGGAGAAAGGAAGAAATTTAAATATCGACTTGCCGGAGGGATCAAGATCGCCCATCAGCCGGTGAGCCTTCCCTTCAGCTATAAAGGCGAGATCGATCTCGATTGGGCAGCTCCGTCAGGGCATTGAAAGGTGCCGAGGAGTCTGTCTCCCTTTCATTCAACTGCAGACCTTGATGTGCCACGGCTCGAAGCGCACCCCTAAAAGATTGCTCCGGCAGTAACGGAGTTTCAGAAAACCATCTTCCTTCAATCGCCTGTAAACTTTTGTCCGGGCAAAGCGTTCCGTAAAATTGTCACTTCCGAGTCCCACCTGTCCCACATCAAAATCACCGACACTGTGATAGGAGTATCCCGGAGGCGCCAGAGAACGGGAAGCGAGGGAGAGGTTCCCGCCATACCGGTAGGCCTTGTTCAGAAAGAGGAGGCACTGCTTGATCACACTCCGAATTCCCGACGTGAGAATCACGTCGTCTCCCAGTTCCTTCCGGATCTGATTGTACATTTCCAGTGGGCGCCCCTGAAAAAGATAATTCCCGCTGCCGGGGATTTTTTTCACTTCACTTCTTGGAATGGAGGCGGTGAGATTTTTTTGAGGCTTTTCACCATTGAACCCGTAAGCGTTACCGTCAGCATAAAAGATCATCTCCAGAAAATCCGTCTCCTTCCGGGTAAAGGGGCCGACCCGGCCATAGGAACGAGCGGAGTGGAGAGCTTCATCAAAGCTCAACAGAAGAAAGTTGCCGTGACCGATGGTTCGCTGCAGCCGGCGCAGACGTTTCACTGTGGATTCCAGGAGACAGAGCTTGTCCACTTCGAGATAGCTGTCTTCAGGATGAGGCTCATTGTAATGCTGCATCTTGTAGAGATAATCCCGGACGGACTCCTCTTCCATGGGAGAGCGGCCATGCCGGGAAGACACTGCCATAGCCCCCATCACCTCCGGAGTCATGCCAAACGTCAAGACACCTGCGGACAAGATTTTGAGGAAATCCCTTCTTCGCATCATTTCCTGTCTCAAGACCTTCAACTGATAGATAGCGCTTCGTGATCCTATTCGTAAATACGGTGGCATTTGAGTGCCACAATATTTACGAACGGGACCACTGAGATAGAGGAATGAAGTATAGATATATTGTATCATTAAGTTTTTCATCTGAAAATAGTTGTTTCTTCCCGCCCCTTCTGATGAGTTAGACGGAGGACCGCAGGAAATGATTGACGACCGACAATCCTCAGGACATAATGTGAGGAAAAGATCGAAGAGGAATCCCCGATGATCCGCTGGATGGAATTTCATGAAGTCGCACTGCTCTGGATGGGCTTTGCATCGTTTCTCACCTTTGTGGGGACCCTCGTTGCAATCCCCATTCTGGTCGTTAGGATCCCGGAAGACTATTTCACCCGTCCCTCAAGACCCCGCAGTCGCTGGCGCAATCATCATCCGGTGATCCGAATCTCTGTTCTGGTCATCAAGAATATACTGGGGGTCACCTTCATCCTGGCGGGAATCGCCATGCTCTTTCTCCCCGGCCAGGGGATCTTGACGATCCTCATCGGGATCACCCTGACGAATTTCCCCGGCAAGATGGCCCTGGAACGGTGGCTGATCCGGCACCGCCCGGTCCATCATGCCATCAACTGGCTCCGTAAA
>CAYQVN010000301.1:0-2519 GCA_964420895.1 uncultured Nitrospirota bacterium
CGTGTCGAAGCTCGATGAGGGTAATCTCCGGGGGAGCTAAAAAGCGGATGGGCGGACCCCATGTGCCGGTACCCCGGCTGACATAAAGGGCCGAATCAGCACGATTCAGTAATTTCCCCACGGGAAAGGGATAAAAGAGGCGCGTCACCATTTCAAAGGGGAAGATTTGTCCCTTGTGGACATGACCGGAAAGTTGCAGGTCGAAAAGCCCGGCCGATTCCTTCGACAAGAGCGGACGGTGTTTGAGGAGTAAGGTAAAGTGCCGTCTGTCGAGAGACGAAAAGAGTTCCCCGTCCCCTCTCCCCTTCTCCAATCCCATTTCCTTTCCTGTAGGATCGTTGACGCCGGCCAGGTTGAACCGCCCGCCGATCACCCTCCCCTCGTTCCGGAGGAGTGTGAACCCCGCCTCCTCCAGAAAACGGAGAGAGTGATCCAGTCCGGCATAGTATTCGTGATTTCCCGTTACGGCATATTTCCCGTACTTCGGACGGACCTCCCGAAACATCTCAGCAAGACCGCTGAGATTGTCCATCTGGCCATCGACGAGATCTCCCGTTGAGACGAGGAGATCCGGCCGTGCAGCCTTCACGGTATCCAGAATCCTCTTCAGCCTTTTTTCCCGAAGAAGAAGGCCGAGGTGGACGTCTGAGATCTGAACCACCCGGATCGTACCTGCAGACTCGGGAATCTTGGCGTTCAGGACAGTCACCTTTTCCGTCCGGATATCCCGGGCCTCAAAAACCCCGTAGAGCGTGATCACAAGTGAGAGACTCAGGGGGACAAAAAATATCACCCGGACCGAAGGGAAGAGGACCGACAGATCTCTTTGAAGCAGCAAGGCAACGATGGAAAGGAGGAGACGCAAGAAATCGAAGGCAAGGGCCGCTGAAAAGAAGAGAAAAAGTCCCCCCATCCAGAAATAGCCAACGTAGGCCATCCCCCGTGCTGCAAGATCATGACCGCCTCGTTCTAAAAGACGCACGAGAACCGGTGCGGCAACCATGAGAAGCATGAAGAGTATCAGGGGAAGACTGTTCGGGAGATATAAACTGAATGCCGCCTTCGCCTTCCAGAATGCATAGGCATGAACTGTGCCGTATACCAGGAAGAAGGTCAGGAGAAAAACAATCAAGCCGTCAGCCTTTGGCAGAGTTCCGCCACCCGGGCCCCCAACTTGAAGCCGTTCTCAGAGGTCTCTTCGTCGGGTGAACCGACACAGGCTGTTCCGTAGTGGCCCGTAGCACTCATGGGGTCGCCCACAAGGATCATCCCGTAGATCATCATGCACTGAAGAATGGAGAAAATTGTCGTCTCCTTCCCCCCCGAGGCATGCCCGGAAGTGGCAAAAGCCGCGCCCACCTTGTTCTCCATCTTTTTCCGGACGCCGACGAATTCGTCAAAGACCTTTTTCAGTTCCCAGGCCATGACACCGAAATAGACGGGAGACCCGGCAATGACCCCGGCCGAAGCGAGGAAATCGTCCTTCGTCACTTCCTGGGCACTTTTCAATAGCGCCTTCGCCCCAGTCGACTCGACGCCGCCGGCGACCTCTTCGGCCAATTTCTTCGTATTGCCCCCTTTGGAATAGTAAAGTACAAGAACTTGCATCTGATCGTTCTCCTTTCCTGTGCTAATTTACGAATGGGCCACTATGACTCGAGTTCCCCACGAAAGACCTCAAAGGCCGATTTCAGTTCATCAAACTCCCGGCGAAGTTGATATAGTTCTTCTTTGACCTTGGACAGTTCTGCTTCCGGCGCCGTTCCTCCGGCAGCGGCAGTAACGGTTTCCTCCTGCACCGGTTCCCCTGACAAAAGATGGGCAAACCGTCTCTCTTTCCTTCCCACCTGGCGTGGGAGTTTTGTAATCCAGGGAGAGTCCTCCTCCATCAGACGCTGCAATGTTTCGTCGATCTCCTCCAGAGCTCCGAAGGGATGAAGCCTCTCACTGCGACCCCGAAGCTCTCCCGGCGTCTGCGCCCCCCGAAGCATGAGGACACAGAGGAGGGCGATCTCCCGGTCGTCCAGGTCGTAGAGGTCACGGAAACGATGACGGAATTTGCTGACCCGGCTTCCGGAACCGTGTACGACGGAAACCATACCCGCCTCCTGCAGGTCCGCCAGAACCGTCTCTAACTGATCTTCGGTATAGGTGACAACGGGATCCCGGTTGGTCTTCTGGTTGCAGGCGTTGGTCAGTGCATTCAGCGTCAGGGGATAATAGTCCGGAGTCGTGATCTCCTTCTCGATGAGACATCCGAGGACACGTACTTCCTCATGACTCAGCATCCGTTCCATAGAGCACTCCATATGAGAGAAAATATTGAAATAGTTTACTGGAAAGAGGAAAGGAAGACAAGAAAAACCGGTCCGGGACCGGTCTGTAAAGAAGGTAAAAGCTAATCATAAATACAAATCAGAAGCTTTCACCACGGAGCACGGAGAAAACCGAAAACCGGACTCTCGCGCAGAGACCACAGAGAAAATCAAATCGTGTCAAAGAGAAAGTCAAAGTCAAAA
>CAYQVN010000302.1:0-2473 GCA_964420895.1 uncultured Nitrospirota bacterium
GCCCTTGCAGAAGGTCCCGGCCACGGTCCAGCATTTTTCCTCCCGGTTCTGATAAGATGGGCATTCCGCCTGGTTGCAGCCGAGTTCCTCCCAGCAGTAGACATAGTTCATGGGCATCCGTTTTCCCGGAAATTTGCCACGCAGGACGTCGTAGATCTTATCGGTGAGCAGATGGACCGGATAGGAGATCAACTTGGCGATGATAAAGGCCGCGATGAGACCGAAAATGGCGACGAAGAGGATCACAATGAGGATGTTTTCAATGGTGGACCGCTTGGGGTGCTTGAAAAGCCTGAGCAGGGTAATCGGCTCAAAAGTAACGATCGTGCTCCCTAAATATTTTCCCCCGCTGTAAACCGGGGCATAAACCCCTTCGATTCCCTCGACCTCGAGGCGGAAGTAGTAATACCCTTTCTCACGGAAGGCCTTCCGCGCCATAGCACCGACAGGAACGGTCTTCCCGATACTCTCCAGGTCGGTATGGGCGACGACAATCCCTTCCTTGTTCAGGATGGAACAGTCCTTGACATCGGACAATTTTCCCACGATCTGAACGAGGCGGTTCAGCATCATCTTGTGTTCCACCAACAGGATGGGGGGGACGTTCTCGGCAAGGTTGAGGGCCAGGGCGATATGCTCCTGCTCGATGATCGTCTTTTCGTTGTGGACGACCAACAGGCTCCCCGCACCACCGATGATGACGACGAAGAGGATATAGGCGATGATCACCTTCTTGTTGATGGAAAGATGCTTGTAGTATTTGAAGATCCGGATCATTTCGTTTCTTCCTCTACGGCACGGAGGCTTTCCAGTCCGTCATGAATCAGGGTGTCCACCCCGTCAAGCCGCTTTTTGATACTCCCCATCTTGAAGGCATGCCAGTCCTCCCTGCAGGCAAAGAGTTCGTGCTTTGCCAGTTTCAAAAACCCCTCGGCCTTGCGGGTCCTTCGTCCATTCTCCCGGGCCGACTGAAGAGAGGCCTCGGTCCGGGCCACCTTCCGGGAGGCGCTGTCCATCTTCAGGAGGACCTCTCTCGACTGGGAAACGATATCGGGTAGGTTGCTCATTTTCGCATTGTGACACATCCCGCAGAAGAGTTCCAACTGTTCCGGCCGGAGAGTCTTCGTCGACATGGCATCATGACAGGTGACACAGTTCGGCCCCACTCCTTTGGTCATTAACATCTCGTAATGGACGCTCGTCTTGAATTCAAGGAATTCATGTTGATGACATTGGCCGCAAAGGCGGGGGATATTCGTATAATAGACGGTGCTCTTCGGATCCATCGAATCGTACACTCCCTGATGGGCCGCCTCTTTGGTCTCCTTTTCCGGATCGCCGCCGTGACAACTTTCGCAGGTCACCCCCATGCGGGAATGGACGGAATCATTCCATTCCGAATGGAGTTCCTTCATGGAGGGAAGAGTAATCGCTTCATGGCACAGGATGCAGCTTCCGCTCCCGAAAGCAGGCACGGAGAAAAGGAAGAAGAACAAGAAGATAAGAAGGGAGCCGCGTAAGACCATCATGAGTCACAGTATACATAATTTTGCATACTTTTTCTACTTTTGAAGGAGCGCAGACGAGAAGGGAGAATCTGTGCGGAAAGCATTCGTGTTGTCGTCAGCCGGCACCGATCTGCCGGAAACGCTCAAGGCGTTTTGTCACCAACTGATCCGGCGGAACCCGGCGCAGCTCTTCCAGCACCTCCAGGAGAACCGCTTTTAAGGTCGCGGCCATTTCCTCATAGTTCCGGTGGGCCCCGCCGACCGGTTCCGGAAGGATCCGATCGACAACACCAAGCTTTTCGAGATCCTGAGCCGTCATTTTCAGGGCACGGGCGGCATCCTCCGCCTTGGAGGTCTCCCGCCAGAGAATGGAGGAACAGGACTCCGGAGAAATCACGGAGTAGACGGCATTCTCCAGAATGAGGATCGAATCTCCCACGCCGATGGCCAACGCACCGCCGCTCCCCCCCTCCCCGGAGACAACAACGATGATCGGCGTCTCAATTGAGGACATTTCGTAGAGGTTCCGGGCGATGGCCTCTCCCTGGCCCCGCTCCTCAGCACCGATCCCGGGATAGGCCCCCGGTGTGTCGATAAAGGTAATTACGGGCATCTTGAATTTTTCGGCCAGTTTCATAATCCGAAGGGCCTTGCGGTACCCTTCCGGCGCAGGCATCCCGAAATTCCGCTCAATATTCTCCCGGGTGTTGCGCCCCTTCTGGTGCCCCACGACGGCTACGGGACTTCCTTCCAACCGCGCCAATCCGGCGATAATCGCCGGGTCATCCCCATAGGTTCGATCGCCGTGAAGTTCATAGAACTCCTCCATTATGAGTGACACATAATCGAGGATATTGGGCCGTTGGGCGTGCCGGGCCAGGAGGGTCTTCTGCCAGGGAGTCAGATTGGAATAGACGTTCCTCTGCAGTTGATCCAACTTCTTCTGGAGACGACGCAGCTCATCT
>CAYQVN010000303.1:0-2466 GCA_964420895.1 uncultured Nitrospirota bacterium
GTTATTGGCTTCATTCACGTTAGAGAAATAACCAATTATCAATGTCTGACCCCCATATCATTATCTTCATCCCCGCTTTACACCCCATCCCTTCTGGGATATGATATTAATACGGAATAGGCAAAAGAATTCAGGAGGTTAGGCCTGTTCCTCCTGAACGGAAAGGAGAAATTCCATGTCCTTCGAGATCACCCAGGCCGACATCCGAAGCGTCCGGGTCTACCGCGGCGGGATTGTCGTTGCCGCCCTGGCCTTTGTCTTGGTAGCTGTACTGGTCGGTTTGACCCAAGGATGGGAGAGTCCCTCTGCGACGGCATGGCTTGCACATCATCAGCCTCTCATGATCAGCGCCTTGGGACTTCTCATCATCGGGACGGGGACCTCGGTGATGACGATTCATCTTTATATCGGGCAATTCCATACACTGCTGAAACTTCTTTTCGGAATCGGTCTGATCTCGATCCTCATTTTTGTCGTCATGGCCGGGGTTACCCCCCGTCGATTCCTGGAGATTCTCTATCTGACCCCTTACGGAACTCTCGGGTTCGGCTTTATCCTGGCCACCCTCTGCGGGATCACCGTGAAGGAGGCCTTCTGTTTCGGAATGATCGAAGCAATCCTTTTTGCCGCAGTGACACCAGTCCTGGTTCTGGGCCACCTCTTTCACTGGCTCAGCCCATTTTCGGCATTCATCCTGCTCTGCCTGGACACACTTTTTCTCTGTATTTTCGCCGCACGGAAAGAGATGATGGCGGCTGATCTTGATATCGGTGACAAATCGGTCTATATGCAGACGTAAATCCCGGTTTGCGCCGGAAGAAATTCCGAACCATCCATATCCCCTCAGAAGAGTACAGGCTATGCGTGTCGTTGTGGGAACAGGCAACCGGATGATTGCATTTGCGCAATACATGGGCGAGCTCACCCTTTTCGCCTTTTCCACTTTCCGCCACCTCTTTCAGCGGCCTCTCTTTTTTCGACTCATTGTGCACCAGATCCTGGAGATCGGGATCAAGACCATTCCCCTCGTCGCCATCTCCTCCTTTGCCATCGGAATCGTTCTCTCCATGCATTCCATCCATCTCCTGCAGAAATTCGGCGCTGTTCATTATGTGGCGGCCGCTGTAGGACTTTCAGTAGTCAAAGAACTGGGGCCGGTCCTGACAGCCCTCATGGTCGCCGGGCGTGCCGGTTCAGGGATCAGTGCAGAAATCGGCTCCATGCGGGTCACCCGCCAGATCGACGCCTTGAAGGTTTTGGCCGTGAACCCCATAAAGTACCTGATCCTGACCCGGATCCTCGCCTGCCTCATCGCCGTTCCACTCCTTGCGGCCTTCGCTGACCTCTTGGGAATCGCCGGGGGCCTGCTCATGGGGATCACCCGGGGGGGGATCAGCGCCGGGCTCTACCTCGATATTACTTTTGAGTTCGTTGAGATGATCGACCTGATCCCCGGCCTATTGAAGGCGGGGTTTTTCGGACTCGTTATCGGCGTCGTCAGTACTTACGGGGGATTCACTGCACGAGGCGGAACGACCGGCGTCGGAGCCGCCACGACCCGGACAGTGGTGGTCACCTCGTTGATGATCTTTATCTCCGATGTTTTTCTGAGTCAGACCTTTCTTCTCCTCTTTGGGGGGTAACGATGGAACGTCCCGGGAATGGAAAAGATCCGATCCTGTCGGCGGAAGGGGTCACCAAGACCTTCGAGGACCAGCCGGTCCTCACGGGCATCGACCTGACCCTCTTCGAAGGGGAATCGATCGTCCTCCTGGGGGGGAGCGGTTCCGGAAAATCGGTCTTTTTGAGCACCCTCATCGGTTTGATCACACCCGACGGGGGGCGGATCCGGGTCCTCGACCAGGAGATCACCGCTTTTCAGAAGGAATCGGAATGGAAAGAACTCTGGTGCAATGTCGGCTTTCTCTTTCAGGGGTCCGCCCTCTTTGATTCCATGAACGTCCGGGACAACATTGCCTTTCCCCTCGATGTGCACTCCGATCTCTCCCGTGCTGACATCGATGCAAAGGTCAGTCGCCTCCTCTCCATGGTGGGACTCGGTGAGATTCAGGAAAAGATGCCATCGGAACTCTCCGGGGGAATGCAGAAACGGGTGGCCCTGGCACGAACGATCGCCATGGAGCCGAAGATCGTTCTCTACGATGAACCAACAACCGGCCTTGACCCGATCACCTCCGATACCATTGCCGACCTGATCCGGGAGTTGCAGGTCCGCCTCGGAATCACTTCCCTTGTGGTAACCCACGATATCCGTCTCACCTTCAAGGTGGCGGACCGTGTGGCCATGCTCCATGAAGGAAAGATCCTCCTGACGGTCCCCCTGGAAGAGATCAAGGAAAGTTCCGACCCCAAGGTCCGGGAGTTTCTCTACGGATAGAAAGGAAGATGATTATGGCAAAACCGGAATCCCATAAAACAGAGACTCTGGTGGGGATCTTTGTCCTC
>CAYQVN010000304.1:0-2450 GCA_964420895.1 uncultured Nitrospirota bacterium
GTGGAGGTGATGCTCGGGGAACAGGCCCAGGCCGCCGACAAGGAAATGCTCAGACACGAGCTTCACCTGGACCGTCCATTGATGGAGCAATACCGGCTCTATCTGACGGGACTTACACGGGGAGACCTGGGCCGATCGATCCATTCCCGGAAACCCGTCCTGACAATCGTCACCCATCGGTTTCCCGCGACACTCCTTCTGACCCTTGCCGCCATGATCGTCGCCATTCTCATAGCCATCCCCATCGGCATTCTCTCGGCAACAAAACAATACTCGCTCCTTGACAATGCCTCCATGTTCTTTGCCCTTCTTGGGATTTCCATGCCGAATTTCTGGCTGGGACCGTTGCTCATTCTGCTCTTCTCAATCCAGTTAGGCTGGCTTCCCGTTTCCGGAATGGGAGGGGTAGAGAACCTGATCCTCCCGGCAATCACCCTCGGCACTGCCCTGGCCGCCATTCTGACTCGCATGACACGGGCCAGTGTCCTGGAGGTCATCCGGGAGCAGTATATCGTGACGGCCCGGGCCAAAGGATTACAGGAGGGAATTGTTCTTTTCAAGCATGCCCTCAAGAACGCACTGATACCGGTCATCACGATTCTTGGCCTTCAGTTCGGCGCACTGCTTTCCGGTTCCATCATCACCGAAACGATTTTCTCCTGGCCGGGGATCGGGCGGCTGGTGATCCAGGCCGTAAACCAGCGGGACTATCCCGTGGTCCAGGGGTGTGTCCTCTTGATCGCCTTGAGTTACGTACTGGTCAATCTCGCCACCGATCTATTTTACAGCGTGGCCGATCCAAGGATCCGGATCGGAGGAGAAAGAGAAACATGATGAAACAGAGAATGGCCACGATCGGTCTACTGATTACTCTTCTTCTGTTGGGGATCGCCCTTTTGGCGCCACTCCTTGCACCTCATGACCCTTCCGCCCTCGATCTGGCCGGGAATCTGAGCGCACCCTCCTTTACCCACCCACTGGGCCAGGACAAACTGGGCCGGGACATCTTGAGCCGCATCCTCTTCGGTGCCCGGGTTTCCGTCAAGGTCGGTTTCTTCACCGTCGGGATCTCCCTGTTCCTCGGATTAGCCATCGGGTCATTGGCAGGATATGCCGGAAAATGGGTGGATGAAGTCCTCATGCGGATCATCGACATCCTCATGGCCTTTCCGGGAATCCTCCTGGCCATCGCTATTACCGCCGTTTTAGGGCCTTCCCTGAATCACGTCATCCTGGCGCTCTGTCTCACCGGTTGGGTCGGCTATGCCCGCCTGATCCGGGGCCAGATCCTCTCCGAACGGGAGCGTGAGTATGTGCAGGCAGCCCGATCCATCGGGGCCGGTCCGGTACGAATTCTCCGCCGGCACATCCTGCCGAACACCCTGGCGCCGATCATCGTGGAGGCGACCTTCGGACTCGCCTCCGCGATCCTCTCTGAAGCAGGACTCTCATTTCTCGGTTTGGGAACACAGCCTCCCACCCCCTCCTGGGGCGCAATGCTCAATGAAGGAAGCCATTTCCTTCTCATCGCTCCTCACCTGACGATCTTTCCAGGACTTGCGATCATGCTGGTTGTATTGGGATTTAATTTTTTAGGGGATGGGCTGCGAGACTGGATGGATGTGCAGAAAGGCTGAAACTGGGAATCAGAAAATAGGCGTTGGGAAGAACTTTTCTTTAGCTTTGCGGGTTCCCAATTTCTAATTTCTATCTTCGAATTAACGCACCATCCGATTGCGCAAATGAAAAAGGCCCTGTACACTTTAACAAGCGCACAGGGCCTTTCAGATAAATTCCGGCAGCGTCCTACTCTCCCACAAGTTTGCAGTACCATCGGCGCAGGAGGGCTTAACTTCCGAGTTCGGGATGGGATCGGGTGTCTCCCCTCCGCTATCGCCACCGGAAAACTTTAGCAGCTTCGGGAAAAATCCGTCTGCTGATGTTTTCTTCTTTTTAGTCACTCATTTTAAAACCGTCCAGATAAACTGAATTAAAAGCAAATAAAATGGTCAAGTCTCACGACCGATTAGTACTGGTTAGCTCAATCCCTCACGGGACTTACACACCCAGCCTATCAACCTCGTAGTCTTCGAGGGGTCTTCAGGGGCCCTAAGGCCCAGGGAGATCTTATCTTGAAGTGGGCTTCCCGCTTAGATGCTTTCAGCGGTTATCCCTTCCGAACGTAGCTACCCAGCTATGCCACTGGCGTGACAACTGGAACACCAGAGGTTCGTCCACTCCGGTCCTCTCGTACTAGGAGCAGCTCTCCTCAAATCTCCTGCGCCCATGGCAGATAGGGACCGAACTGTCTCACGACGTTCTAAACCCAACTCACGTACCGCTTTAATCGGCGAACAGCCGAACCCTTGGAACCTGCTTCAGCTCCAGGATGCGATGAGTCGACATCGAGGTGCCAAACCTCCTCGTCGATGTGAACTCTTGGAGGAGAT
>CAYQVN010000305.1:0-2434 GCA_964420895.1 uncultured Nitrospirota bacterium
CTCGCAGAATTCGCGGAGGCCCGGTGAGCCCGTCTCCTCGCTGGTCTCTATCAACCGCGCGATGGTGAAAACGAGATGTACATGTACGGTGTCTTTCACTACTCCCTGAAAAAGACGGGCGATAAAGAAAAGGCCAAAGAATTCAACCTCACCTGTCAATGGTCACTGAAATATGTACCAGTTTCGGTCATTGAAAAATGTACCACTGGATGCATCCCCGGTTTATGATTTGCTGTTTTTCTCTTCATAGCTCTTCATTCTGTAGCTTTTCCCTTTGATATTGATGACCCGGCAGTGATGCAGGAGCCGGTCAAGGATCGCCGAGGCGATGACCGGGTCTCCAAAGAGCTCTCCCCATTCGGCAAAGCTCTTGTTGGAGGTGAGGATCGTGCTGGCCCGTTCATAGCGGTGGGAGACGAATTGGAAGAAGAGGTGGGCCTCTTCCCGGGTCACCGGCCTGTAGCCGACTTCGTCGACCAGGACGAGGGCCGATTTGAAGTGACTCCGCCCTCTGCCTTTCCGCTGTGCCTCCTTGTCTTTTTTCAGTTTCTCGATCAGATCATCCATGGTGGTGCAGTAGATGGTCACGCCGGAATAGCAGGCCTTGATCAGAAGAGAGGTGGCCAGGTGGGTCTTCCCCACACCCGGAGGCCCCAGAAAGATCACATTCTCCTGTTGCTGGAGGAAGTCGAGATCAAAGAGAGAAAGGATTCGCCGGCGGTCGAGATGGGGCTGAAAGGTGAAGTCGTACTCCTCAAGGGTCTTCTCAAAGGGGAGACCTGCGATCTTGAGGGAGGTTCTGATCCGCCGTTCTTCCTTGGCGGCCACCTCTTCTTCCAGGAGACGATCGAGGAAGGCAAGATAAGAAAGATCCCGGGATCGGGCCTCTTCGGAGTACTCCGGGAGCCTCTCAGCCATTTTGGGGAGCTTTAATCGCGTAAGATTCTCCGTGATCCGCTCCAGAATCATCTCAGACATGGCCCCCTCCTTCCGTCAGGCTCTCATAAACGGAAAGAGGCCGGGTTTGGACCGTCTCAAAACGAAGGCCGTCCTTTAAAAGCCCCCGAGTGGCCTTTCCCTTGCCGGCAGCGGTGTGGTACTTGCGTCGATTCTGCTCGAGATCGGACCTCAAGGCGGCGTAGAACCGGGGATGGGCCACAAGTTTCCCTTTTCCCTCCGGGATCCGGTAGACCGCAAGGAGGGTTTCATCATGATAGATCCTTAGAATCCCCTTTTTGATCTTCAAAAGGACCTTTTTCCCCACCATCTTGTGAGGGACGACATACCGGTTCCCGCCAAAGGAGATCTGGCAGTCCCGGTAGACTTTTCTCGTCACCTTTTCTGAGGTGTCGTAAGGGCGGTTCGGGAGCTGCCCCAAGCGGGGCCGCTCGACGGCAAAGCGTTCGGAGACTTCCTGATGGGTCGTTCCGTGGATCCGATGAAAGGCGGTGGTGTTGACCCACTCTGAAACGTCCCGGTTGGCTTGTTCCAGACCGGTAAAAACATAGCCCCTCCAGAACCGCTCCCGCAAATAATGGATGGGGCGCTCCACTTTGCCTTTGTACCAGGGGGCATAGGGGGGCGCCGCCTGTGGCTTGAATCCGTAATGGGCCGAAAAATCAAGAAGCGTATCATTAAAAACGGCTCGGCCCGTAAGTCTTCGGACCACGACGTTCTTCATATTGTCATAAAGAATCTCTCCGGGAACGCCTCCGAAGTGACCAAAGGCGTGCTTGTGGCAATCGAGAAAGGCCGTCTGCGTGCAGTGATCGATGAATTCCACATACATATGGCGGGAAAACCCGAGGACCATGACGAAGGCATAGACGGTCTGCTCCTCTCCATTGGAGGCTTTTACCTTGAAATCCCCGAAATCGACTTGTGCCTGCAACCCCGGATTCGTTTCAAACCGGATATAGGCGATCCGGTCCCGATCTTTCTTAACCTTTCGGACATGGCGTTTCACCGTCTCATAGCTCCCGGTATAACCTTGGAGTTGCACCAGATCGTGAATCCGGGTCGCCTGGTAGTCTTCTTGCCCGAGCCAATCCTTGATCATTTCATGGTAGGGGGTCAATCCCGACTGCCGGTTGGCTACCGTATACTTGGGAAATTCCCTGTTTTGGATGTACCGGGCCACCGTCCTGCGGTCCAGACCGAGCTGTCGGGCAATTGCCCGGTTGGAGAACCCCTCCCTTTTCAAAGACCAGATGTCCATGCATTCCTCCTTTCCCACCATCCTCTCCTCCTCTCCAATTTACAGAATTTGGAGTGATGGTATCGGTTTCAGAAAAGGAATGCATCCTCAACTGGTACATTTTTCATGACCGCGATTGGGACATTTTCTCATGACCATCTACAGTCCTTGAGCGGATGGGGAAGGGGAGCACGGCAGAGGAGATGATTGAGGCCGTTCAACGCTGCCAGGCTGTGG
>CAYQVN010000306.1:0-2430 GCA_964420895.1 uncultured Nitrospirota bacterium
CCCAGAGTCTCTCTCCGTCAGAGAGGGCGGCGCTATGGGTCCCGCCGGTGGAGAGATAGGTCGAGGATCGACGCTGGAGTTCCTGCATCCCCTCAAGAATTTTCTCTGGGTCGAAGGTCTGCCCCCGGCCCGCATGGTCAAGGCTTAAGGCGTCCATTACATCACAGAGGATCGTTCCACGACCGCAGCCCGAGGTGAGGGTGATCTTCTTGATCCGGTCTTCGAGGTTGAAATCGATTCCGGTGAGGGTCATGCTGATCCGATCCTCCTGGTCATACAATTCCAGAGCCTCGATCTGTCCGGGGTCTTGTACAAATCCCTCCGAAAAGAGAAACCCCGCTGTCAGTTCCCTCCGTTGCACCGGTGTGCAGAGGAGGGTGATGAATTCCTTCCCGTTGATCTCCACATGGAGGGGACGCTCCGGCGTGACCCGGTCCTCCATCCGGCGATGGGTGCCGTCCTGGTAACGATAGATCAGCCGTTTTGTAAAGTGTGCCGGTTTCTCTTTCTTCATGATTTTCCTTCGTGCGGGGGGAGTGCCGGCCTTGGGGGTTGGGTCTCCGCCGGCTACGCCCTTCAGATCCGGTAGGCCATGGGGGTCCGGTTTAACAGTTCAATGAATTTTTCCGCCGGTTGGGTGCGGAAAGATTTCTTCTGATAGATGAGGCTGAAATCCCGTTTGAAACGAATGTCCTTGAAAGAGAGGGCCCGGAGGACACCGAACTTCACCTCTTTCTGTACGGCCCAGCCCGAGATGATCGAGATCCCGAGCTCGTTTTCCACGGCTGTCTTGATTGCCTCCGTGCTCCCCAGAAGCATGGCAACATTCAACTCCTCGGCATGGATCCCGGCCCGCTCCAGGGTACTCTCCACCACCTGCCGCGTCCCCGACCCCTCTTCCCGCATAATATAGGGCTGATCGATAATCTCGTGGATGGAGATATCCTGCCGGTTCGCCCAGGGATGGCCACTGTTCACGATTAGAAGCAGTTCATCGGAGTCCATTTTTTCCACTTCCAGACGGTGATCATTGACCTCCCCTTCCACCAGCCCCAGGTCGATCCGGGTGTGGAGGAGGCTGTCGATGATCTTCTGGGTGTTCCCCCGCTCAAAGTCGATGAGGATATCGGGATAACTCTTTTTGAATTCGACGATCACATTCGGGAGATAATAGGTTGCCAGTGTCGTGCTGGCGCCAATCATCAGTTTGCCCTTGACCAGCCCCGTCGCCTCGTTGATCTCCTTCTCAATTGCCCCATAATAGGCAAGGATCTTCTTGGCGTGGCGGTAGAGGATCTCGCCCGTCTCGGTAAGGGAGACGGCCTTATTGCTCCGGGTAAAGAGTTTTGTCCCCAGGTCCTCTTCCAACGACCGGATCTGGAGACTGATCGCGGGTTGGGTCAGATACATCGCCTTGGAGGCCTTGGAAAAGCTCCGAGTCTCTGCGACAGAGCAGAAGACCTTCAGTTTATGATCGTCCATGAGGCACCGTATAAGAAGGTTTGCTAATGGGGCTATAAAATATTTTTATAACCTATCACAACTTGCCCGAAGGGTCAACTATTAGCAAAACTTATAGTTCTTTCTCTTCTGTAGGACTCTTTTTTCCGAAGAGGCGGGTCAGTAATACACTCAGTTCATACATGCAAACCAGAGGGACCGCCATGAGGGTCTGCGTCAGTGGATCGGGGGGGGTGAGGATGGCGGCGACGATGAAAAAGAGGAGATAGGCGTACTTGCGGTAGTCGGAAAGCGTTTTCGAGGAGATCAGACCGATCTTGCTGAGGAGGAGGAGCACCAGGGGGAGCTGAAAGACGATCCCGAAGGCGAGGATCAGGCGGGTGCAGAAACTGATATAGCTGGCGATATTGATGGTGGACTGCAAAGAAGTGTCAAAGTTGATAAAGAACTGCGTGCCGTAGGGGAGAATAATGAAGTAGCACAGCGAGGCGCCGAAAAGGAAAAAGAGGCTCCCCATGAAGATAAAGGGAGTGACGTATTTTTTCTCCTTTTCCAGGAGGCCGGGAGCGACGAACATCCAGAGTTGGTAAAGGATGACCGGAATGGAGATGAAGATCCCCGTATAGACGGAGACCTTGATATGGACGATAAAGGGTTCCATGAGGGAGAAGAAACGGAGGGGATTATCCTTCAGTACCTTTTTGATCGGCACCTGCAGGAAGGCCAGTACCTGGTGACGGAAAAAATAGGCCACGATCGTTCCGATCAGGATTGCGGAGACGATCTTGATCAGACGGGAGCGGAGTTCTTCGAGATGGCCCGTAACGGGCATTTTTGGATCTTCCGTCATACAAACTCCTGTGGCTGGAAGGATTGTCTCATCCTAAGTGGTCCTGTTCGTAAATACTGCGACCCTCAAATGCCACCGTATTTGCGAATAGGGCCACTAAGTAGCCCTGTTTGTAAATA
>CAYQVN010000307.1:0-2427 GCA_964420895.1 uncultured Nitrospirota bacterium
AAGGGGTTGCTCTCCCCCTACGGGGGAGCATAGGAAAAACCCGCACTTTTATTTTCTTGCCTTCCCCGTGACTCCCCGTGTTCCCCGTGGTGAATGCTTTTCTCTTTTGATCTTGATCTTGCTTTTTCTATCTCCTGCCTTTCTCCGTGTGCTCCGTGAGCTCCGTGGTTACATGCTTTTGCCTTTTTCTTTGTGCCTTGTCTAACTGAATTCCTCCCGGAACTTCGTGACAAAGCTTTTTACCGGCCCAGCGGCTGCATCCCCTAAAGGACAGACCGTTCGTCCAGCCATATGTGCAGCAATGTCGAACAATAGGTCCGGATCCTCCGGCGTCCCCTTCCCTGCTGCAATCCTTTCCAGAATTTGCACAATCCATCGTGTCCCTTCACGGCAAGGGGTGCACTGCCCGCAGGATTCTGCAGCAAAAAACCGTTCCAGGTTCAGTAGCGTTTCGACCATGGAGGTCTCTTCATCAAGGACGATAATCGCACCCGATCCAAGCATGGAACCGACCCGGGCCAGGGCATCGTAGTCCATGGGGACGTCGATCTCATCGGCGGTCAGGACCGGGCAGGAGGCCCCGCCAGGGATGACCCCTTTGATCTTCTTCCCGTCATGAACGCCGCCCGCCCCTTCTTCGATGATCGTCCGGAGTGGCGTGCCAAGGGGATACTCATAAAGTCCGGGCCGGTTGACCTTGCCGCTCACGGGAAAGAGCTTGGTCCCACCGCTCCGCTCCGTCCCGAGGGCAGCGAACCAGGTCGCTCCCTTTTCCAGGATATGGGGGACCTTGGCCAGGGTCTCTACATTATTGATCACCGTCGGGCACTGAAAAAGCCCTTTCACGGCAGGAAAGGGGGGACGAACCCGGGGCCATCCCTTTTTTCCTTCAATCGATTCGAGGAGCGCCGTCTCTTCTCCGCAGATATAGGCCCCGGCGCCGTAATGAACCTGGACATCCAGGGAGAATCCGCTACCCAGGATATCCGGCCCGAGCAATCCCGTGTCATAGGCCTCGGCAATCGCCACTTCTACCCGCCGACCTGCCAGGACGAACTCCCCCCGGATATAGATGTAAGCACGGTGGGCACCGATGGCAAAGGAGGCAATCCCGATCCCTTCCAGGAGCATGTGAGGGTCCCGCTCCAGGATAAATCGATCCTTGAATGTTCCCGGCTCCCCTTCATCGGCATTGACGCAGAGATAAACAGGCTCCGACCTATCCTTCGGAATGAAGCCCCACTTCATGCCCGTCGGGAAACCGGCTCCACCCCGGCCGCGCAGATTGGACCGTTTGATCTCATCCATCACATCTTTCGGTGTACGGGATGCAAGGACCTGCCGCAGGGTCTCATAGCCGCCGCCATCCCGGTAGACCTTCAGGGTATGTGAATCGGGTCGATCAAAATTTTTGGTGACCACTTTGCAAGGCATCTATTTGAGCTCCGCCAGGATCCGTTCCAATTCTTCCGGCGTCGCCGGCGCATGGATCTCGCCGTTGATCATCACCGTGGGAGATCGTTCACACTGAGCGAGACATTCCGTTGTCTCCAGCGTAAAGCGCTTGTCCTGCGTCGTCTCACCGACGTCGATCGCCAAATGCTTCTTCAGAAAATCCAGGATGCCCTCCCCCCCGGAAAGGGAACAGGAGATGCTTTCACAGACCAGGATCAGGTACTTGCCGGATGGTTTTTCACGAAAAGCGCTATAAAAGGTCACCACCTCATGTACCCGCACAGGTTCAAGCCCGAGAGTTTCGGCGGCGTACCGCTCCGCCTCGGGCGGAATATAACCGATCCGCCCCTGTACCAAGCGCAGCAACGGCAGGAGAGCCGCCGAAGGATGCGGGTAGCGGGCAAGAATCTGTGTGATCTCTTCTTCCGTCAGATGGAAATTCATACATCCTCTTTCCGGTTCCTTGATGCCCGGCTTCGGGAGGGAGAACTGCCGCCCCGGATAAACCGGGGCGCTACAATAAAGTCGGCTTTACATTTTCCTTTTTGGTTTTTCCTCTTTGATCTTTCTTCCCCGTGTCCCCCTGTGTTCCCCGTGGTAAATGTTTTTCGCCTTTGCCCTTGGCGTGTATTGTTTTTCTCTGCGTCCTCGGCGTCTCTGCGGTGAATGCATTTCGCTTTTGATTTTTCTTTTGACTTTGCTTTTGACTTTCCCTTATTTTGCTTTTCTCCGTGTCCCTCCGTGTGCTCCGTGGTGAATTGCTTTTGATCTTGACTTTACAAATCCCCCCTATCCCCCCTTCGAGAAGGGGGGGAAATCCAATACCCTTGATTTTGATTTCCCCGTGTTTCCCCGTGTTCCCCGTGGTTCAATGCTTTCTATTTTCTAATTTCCACCTTCACCGGTCCAACTCCCCAGCGATCATGTTCAGCGTCCCGAAGATCGGGACCACATCAGCGACCATCCTGCCCT
>CAYQVN010000308.1:0-2426 GCA_964420895.1 uncultured Nitrospirota bacterium
GTTATTCCAGTTTCTTCTTCTGCTCCTCCAACTGCAGATCGATCTCCTTGATCCGCCGGAGATCCTCCTCCAGACGGAGGATCTTTTCCTCCTGGATGGCGTTGTATCCCTTGATGGTCTGAACCTCGGCTCCACCCCGCCGGACCTCTTGAAGAAGCTGGAGGATGGAACGCATGGCAAGTCCCCGTCTGCTCTCGGGATAATCGTGTAACAATTCCCGCACCCTCTTTTCCGCCTCTTCATAGTCCCGGTTGGGATTGTCGCCGTAAGAGAGGAGCAGGGCAATCCGGAAGAGGGCCTCCTCCTTTACGGAGGGTTCCGTTGCCTCTTTATAGATCCTTCGGGTCCTGAGGAGGGCCTGGTGGTATCGCCCCTCGGAAAAGAGCTGATCCGATTTCAGAAAGAACTCGTCGGTGGCACTGATAATCTTCGGTGCCTCCGTCTCATTCTCAATGGAGATATTCTCCATGCAGGTCTGTAACCGCTGGAGGGTGACACAGGAAACCCCGGAAATCGAGACCACCATGAGGAGCAGAAAGATCTTCATCTTGCCGAACATAAGAGAATTCATACCGAAACGGCCTCCCTTTCCTGGACGAGCGGCAGCTCAAAAAAGAAACGACTTCCCAGTCCCACGTCGCTTTCGGCCCAGATCCTTCCACCGTGCTCCGCAATATAGTATTGACAGATCGAGAGCCCCAGCCCCGTTCCTTTCAGTTTCTTGTCATAGCCCATGATGGGATCGACCTGACGGAATCGGTCGAAGATCCGGGAGAGTTCCTCCGCCTCGATCCCTGCCCCATTGTCCTCGACACAGACCCGGACGCGGTCGCACTTCCCCACACCGTCCTCAGAAACCACGTTGGTCCCGATCCGGATCGTTCCCCCCTCCGGGGTGAATTTCACAGCATTGCTGAGAAGATTGTTCACCACCTCTTCGATCTTTTCATGGTCGAGAAGGAGAGGAGGAAGGGCGTCGTCACTCTCAAGATCCATGGAAACCCTTTTCAGGTCGGCCAGAAAACGGATATTTGAAATCCCCCTTCTCAGGATCGGTAACAAATCGCTCTTTTCAAAATGGTACCGCATCATCCCGGCCCGGATCCGCGAGAGATCGAGGAGATTGTTGATGAGCCGCACCAGTTTCGCCGTCCCTTCCTGGATGATCCCGAGGAGTTTCTGCTGTTTCCCGTTCACCGGTCCGGGAACCTGGTCCCGAAGGAGCTGGGTCGCCTCCTTGATCGACGTCAGGGGGGTGCGGAACTCGTGGGAGACGTTGGAGATAATCTCCCGTTTCATCTCCTCGAGCTTGCCCAGTTTGCCTGTCATGGTATTGAAGGCCCGGGCCAGGTCGCCCAGCTCATCCCGGGAATCGACCTCGATGGGCCGGTCGAACTCCCCCTTGGCGATGATTCGAGTCCCCTCGGTGAGCCGTCGGATGGGGACACGGATACTCCGGGTCAAAAGCCAGGCCGTCAGCAGCCCAATGGCAACCATGGAAATGACGATCCCGATCGTGATCTTGTAGGCCCGGAAACTGAAGGCCTGGGCCTGGTTCATCTTCCGGGCCATGGCGACCTCCTGCTTCCAGATCATCGTCTCGATCCGCTCGGTAAAGGCCTGCACGTCCGATTCATTAAAACTCGTCCAGCCGGGAAGGCCTCCCAGCTCCAAGGCCTCAACGGCTGCAAGGAATCCCTTTCGATGGGCTTCATGGAGCTCCTGTACCTCCTCCAGCTCGCGCCGGTTTTCCCCCTCCCTGGATGAGGCAAGGAGTTTCAACAGGGTCCCGTCGAACTCTTCTCCCTTGGAATGGGCCAGGTCGAGAAAATCAGGGTCCTTGACGACCAAGTATTTCTTCTCGCTGCTCACCTGGGAGAGGAAGAGATCAATGAGTTTCTTTTCCAGGTCGAGATCGACCACCTCCCCCTCGACCATGGAGCGGGAGAGGAGATTCAGGCGGTTCAGTTCAAAGACGGCATAGCCCCCTTCCAGGAGGACGAGACCGATCATCAGGAAATAGCCGAGGAAGACCTTTCGGGTCAGGGTGAGTCGCATGGGGATTCCATTTTATTGGTGGACTTTCGATACCGTTTTATAGGACCTTTTGCCGTAGATGTCAACTCATCTTCCAGACAAAGGGCACGTTTCTGCCCCTTAAATGCAAAAAAAGGGGTCACCCATTAAGGATGACCCCTCCTCAGCATTTCCTTTATGTTCCTGTTATTTTTGAGCTTTTTTCCTCAAAACCGGCAGGAGGAGCCCCAGACCGGAGCCCAGGAGAAGAAATGAGCCCGGTTCGGGAACGACGTAGAGCCAGTTCTGGGAGAGCCCCGCAGGGAGCCCCACATAAGAATCGACCCCGTCTTCGGGCAACCCCGTAAAGATAATTTCGGATACCCCTGAAGTAAAAGAGAACTGGAATC
>CAYQVN010000309.1:0-2424 GCA_964420895.1 uncultured Nitrospirota bacterium
GAGCGGTACAGGCGTGTCTTCTGGAAGTCAAGATATCCTCCTAATACGGCCCCGTCGAGACCCATCCCGGCATAATTGATGAAAGGGCCTATCCCTTCCATTTCGAGGAGGTCGAAGGGCCGGACTTCTCCTTGCATCAGGGATTGGAGAGCGGCGGCAAGGCCCTGTTCCGACTCCGGGAGCATGGGGGGAAAGGTGCCGAGTGTCCGGGCCAGGTCGTTTCCGGTGCCGAGGGGAAGGAGCCCGAAGGAGGTCTTTCTGTTGCCTTCCCGGAGCCCCCGGATGATCTGGGAGGCCGTACCGTCTCCCCCCACGGCAATGATCGAGGAATAGGCCCGGGTGGCCTCCCGGGCCTGAGCAACCAGTCCTTTTCGGTCGGTCGGGGCGACATCGATCTGTTCCCTGTATTCCGAGAGAGGACCTTGCAGTAATGACCCGATCCGGAGATGGATCCGGTTGCCTGCGCCGCTTCCGGCCGCCGGGTTGACGAGGATGAGGGTACGTTCCTGCATGGTCCGACCTATTTTTTTCGGGAGATGATTGAAATGGAGGGATTATACCTCAAAGTGAAAGGGAAGAAAGTCTTTTTCGCTTCTTGTCCGTCGTGGGAGACTTCCCCTCAGGGGTGTTCTGAACTTTCAGGGATTTGCAGCCGGATGAGAGATGCGATCTTTTCTCCCCGATCATTCCCCGTTTTCAAAAAAAGAAAGTTCATGTACTTCTTGCCTGTTGTGATCATAAGACGGTCAAGGAGAAATTTCTTCTGGAAGGTGACTTTTTTGATCTCTGCAAGATCGACCTCAAAGGCCCGGTTCCGGAACCCTTTCCGTGTGACAAAAAAGAACCGTCCCTGATCGAGGCCGAGGAGTCCGTAAAGATTGCGGCCCAACTCCACCCCTTTCCCGCTGACGGCACGGATGCAAAAGTTGTTTTCTCTTTCTTCCATCCCCTCAGGGATTTCCTCAAGATACTTTTCCGGAATGTCGTCAAAGCAGGATACTTCCTTATTGTTGCCTGCGAAAAGTGTCTTAAGACGCGCCGAAATTGCCAGGAACTCCAGCCGGAGGAGACGGAGAAGTCGAGGGAAAAGGAAGATGAAGAGAACCAGAAACCCGACGGTCCAGACGAACATGAAAGTCGGGTGCTGGAGTGACAGCCAGGTGCCGGTGAGGGCAGCGACATCCTCCGTCACACTCACGGCAATATTGCTGAAGGGTTCGGGGATCTGGTTGACGACCAGGCGGAAGCCCGCCTTCGTGGCATGGGAGGTCAGGGCGATCCCTCCACAGAGAAGGATGACCAGAAGTTCGGCGACGGGATCGACGTTTCCGATGGCTGTAGCGCCCAGGATGGCCGCACCGACAGGACGGATAAAGGTATGAAAGGAGTCCCAGAGGCTGTCGACCCAGGGGATCTTGTCGGCGAAGAATTCAAAGGAGTAGGCGATGGCGGCCGCAGCGACTACATAGGGATGTCCCAGGACACCCAGAGCGGCAAGGTCGGGGGCGAGGTGGATCAGGTCGAGGCGGAGGCCGAGACCGATCGCCAGAATCGTGGCGTAGAGATTGATCCCCGAGACGAAAGCGAGCCCCATGAGGGAGCCGAGAAGTTGAATGATCTCCATGGGTTTCCTCCTCTCCTTCTATATACCGGAAAAACGAAAGATGGGCAAATCCTCGTTGATTTAGACCCCAAAAATACATTTCTATTCAATAAAACCTCATGACCGCAGTCGGTTGCAGCTTCCAAAGGCGATGATTCCGTAAAGCATTTGACACTCTTCCTTCTCCTCTGCTATAGTCCCACCATCAAACCGTAGGGGAGTCGAGACGACTGAGAGTTCCGTTTGCACGGGCGACCCTTCGAACCTGATCCGGGTCATGCCGGCGTAGGGAAGCGGTTTGGAGCTTATTCTCCGGGTGAAAGTCCCGCTCCCTCCAAATCTCCTTTCTTTCTTCTTTTCCGGTTCGACGGTCCTCTCTGTTTCTGCTCCCCATGGGATACAGAGGTGCCATGCGTATCAAGATCAACGAACGGTTTCGGACGCTGTCGGAATCCCTCACCCTTTACGGGTTGCGCGAAGCCGAGAAAGTCGATGCCGACCTCCTCATTTTGAACGGTTTCCCCGTGACCGATGATTGCTCCCTTACCGAGGGGGACGAGGTTGTCCTGATCCGGCGGGGAGAGGTTCCTTCCCGGCAGGAGTTTGAAACCCTCATGGCGGCCCGCCATACGCCGGGGGTCCATGAGAAAGTAAAACGGGGGGTCGTCGGGATCGCCGGCCTGGGGGGGCTTGGTTCCGCCGTGGCCGTGGCGCTGGCCCGCCTCGGCGTGGGGCGGTTGATCTTGGCCGACTTCGACGTGGTGGAGGCATCCAACTTGAACCGCCAGCAGTATTTGAGCGAACAGATCGTGAGCACCTCC
>CAYQVN010000310.1:0-2381 GCA_964420895.1 uncultured Nitrospirota bacterium
GGAAACCTTTTTTCCAGATTTCCAGGAAAATTATTGTTTGAAGAGGTGCCTCATCTAAAGTTTCCCGGTTGCAATGCCGATAAGAAGGATACTCAGCCGAAAAATGATGAAAATCTGCAGGATTTTTCACAAGAAACCTGCGATAAAAAAATGAATCCCGGGGACATCCGTCCTTTTGGTTGTTGCGATAAGAAGACAAAGATTCCGGCTCATAGCGGAGCCCGAACAAAACCAACGGAGGTGCACAATGAAAAGGTTTGAAAGAACAGCAGGTTTTACCTTGGTGGAGATCATTGTGGTCATTGCCGTCATCGCGATCCTGGCGGCGATCATGACCCCGTCGATCATTAAGAACATCGACGATTCCAAAATTGCCCGGGCCAAGAACGATGTCCAGGTCCTGGGGGCGACCGTTGCCGATTTCTACAAGGACATGGGGAAATGGCCCACCGATGACGATCCGAGCGCCGGGAGCAGCAACTATCTCTACGTGCTGGAGACCTCCGATGGGAATACGCCCAGCAACAGCGGCACCGATACCGGATCCTGGGTGAACTGGGCCGACAGCCGTCGGGATACCTTTGAGAATCAGTTGATCCTGAACGACCCTGAGGGAGGAGGCAATGCTTATGCGACGAGTGGCGAGTTCCGCTGGAAAGGTCCCTATATCAGTGAGATCAAGACCGATCCCTGGGGCAACAAATACTATTGCAATGTACGGGGACTCTATGGCAGCAGCAACGGTTACGAGGCGACCTTTGTCCTCTCTGCCGGTCCCGACGGTGTGATCAATACCGATGTGAAGCAGTTGATCTCCGCAAGTCCCACCCTGGGGGGAGACGATATCGGTTTCCGGGTGAAATAACGGTCTTGATTCGTACGGTTGTGCTGTTCCTGTTGAAATTCCTCCGGGGTTGATTTTAGCGACGGGTCCTGGATGAAAGGTTCCTTCCAATGTCGGTGAGTGCACCTCCAAAAACACGCCCATTAGGCGAACGGTTGATTGATGCGGGGCTTCTGACCTCCGAGCAGCTCCGCATTGCCCTGAAGGAACAGAAGCGGTCCAAAGAGATGCTGGGGCAGATCCTGGTTCGGCTCGGTTTCGTAACGCAGGAACAGATAGAGGCGGCCCTGGCCCAGGAGTCGGGGACCGTCCAGAGAAACCTTGAATTCGTCGAGATCGATCTCGACGCTGTGAAGCTGATCAGCGAGGAGATCGCAAGAAAATACAAACTCATCCCCATCTCCCGGGAGTCAGGCGTCCTGACAGTCGCCATGGTTGATACCTTTGATGTCGTGGCCGTCGATGAAGTCCAGAACCAGTCGGGACTGGAAGTCAATGTCATTGCCGCTTCGGAAAAGGATGTCCTGGAGGCGATCAATAAATATTATGGGTTTACCGGTTCCATTGATGAGGTCGTCGATCAGGCCTTGGCCGAGGGATTGGGGAAGGACCGGGCCGATCAGGAGGCCCAGGAAGCCCCCATCATCCGGCTGGTGAATCAGCTAATCCTCCGGGGGATCAATGAAGGGTCGACGGATGTCCATTTCGAACCGGACGAAAAGGTCCTGCGAGTCCGCTACCGTTTAGATGGCGGATTGCAACAGGGGTTTCTTCTGCCGAAACAGCTCCAGCCGTCGGTGATCGCACGGATCAAGATCCTGGCCGACATGAACATTGCCGAATCCCGTATCCCCCAGGACGGAAAGATCCGTTTTCAGGTAGGGAAAAAGGATGTCGATCTGAGAGTTTCGACCCTCCCCACCGTCCATGGGGAAAACGTCGTCATGCGGATTCTCGACAAGTCAAAGGTGATCCTCGGGCTGGAGGACCTCGGTTTTTCCCCGCAGAATCTCGATATCTTTACGGAGATGATCCAGCGCCCTCACGGAATCATCCTTGTCACCGGCCCCACCGGTTCGGGAAAGACGACCACCCTCTATACGGCCCTTTCCCATATCAACTCTCTAGACAAAAAGATCGCAACCCTTGAGGACCCTGTGGAATACCAGCTTTCGGTGATCCGCCAGACCCAGATCAACGAGGAGATCGGGATGACTTTCGCCTCCGGTCTGCGCTCTCTCCTCCGGCAGGACCCCGATGTGATCCTTGTGGGGGAGATGCGCGATGCGGAGACGGCGGAGATGGCGATTCGGGCCGCTCTGACGGGGCACCTCGTCTTTTCCACACTTCATACCAACGATGCCGCCGGCGCTCTACCGAGGTTGATCGACATGGGGCTCGATCCCTATCTGCTGGCCTCTTCCATTATCATGGTCTTAGCCCAGCGGCTGGTCCGGAAGATCTGTCCCGACTGCAAGGAATCCTACACGGTCCCAACGGAAGAACTGCAGTCCTTGGGCCTGGCCGAGATGGAGGG
>CAYQVN010000311.1:0-2365 GCA_964420895.1 uncultured Nitrospirota bacterium
CGACAGCACGAAAACCTTGCTTACGGCTTTCCGCAATGAAATTTTTTCTACCGGCCGAAACGTCTATGTGTATTGAATATACCCAAGGTCTTCAAAACTGTCAAGGAGGGCACCTGGAAAAACACACTATCCATCGTCACCGAGGCCTTCTTCCATCTCTCCGATCAGCGCTTTCGATTCCGACACAGGGAGTTCCTGAACCTTGTTGAGTTTTCTCTCAATGTTCCGGGTCTTTCGTGCAGCCTTCTCGATGGTATTGCTCGCCTCTTTCAGTTTCTTTTGCGTTTTCTCCAAGATATGACCAAACTTGCCGAACTCCGTCTTCACCGCACCGAGGAGCACCCAGACCTCGCTGGACCGTTTTTCGATCGCGAGGGTGCGGAAACCCATCTGGAGGCTGTTGAGCAGGGCCGACAAGGTGGTGGGGCCGGTAACGGTGATCCGGTATTTCCGTTGGAGGATGTCAAAGAGACCGGGACGGCCGATCACCTCGGCATACAACCCCTCCGTGGGGAGAAATAGGATCGCAAAATCGGTGGTATGGGGCGGATCAAGATACTTCTCCTGAATGTCCCGGGCACTCTTCTTGATCCGCATCTCCAGCTGTTTCGCCGCCTCCTCGGCTGCGGCGGTATCGGCCCTTTCCCGGGCATCGAGGAGGCGCTCATAATCCTCCTGGGGGAACTTCGCATCCAGGGGGAGCCAGATTTCACCGTCCGAATCCTCTCCCCTGCCGGGAAGTTTGACAGCAAACTCCACCCGTTCGTTGCCTTTCTTTTTCGTGGCCACATTCCGTGCAAACTGGTCCGGCGTCAGGATCTCTTCAAGGATCGTCCCAAGCTGAATCTCCCCCCAGGTCCCCCGGGTCTTCACATTGGTCAGGACCCGCTTGAGGTCCCCCACGCCGGCAGCAAGTTTCTGCATCTCCCCCAGCCCCTGATGGACCTTCTCCAGACGTTCACTGACGAATTTGAAGGATTCCCCCAGCCGCTTCTCCAGGGTTTCGTGGAGCTTCTCATCGACGGTGACCCGCATCTGTTCAAGCTTCAAACTGTTTTCTTCCTGCAGTCCCTGAAGTTTCGTCTCCAGAGATCCCCGCAAACGTTCCAGCTTTTGTTCATTACTCTGTGTCAGGTGGGCAAGCTGGTTGGCGAAGGTGTCGAGTTGATTCTTCTGCAGTTGGGCGATCTCCGTCATCCGGGAGAGGAGGGATTCACCGGAGACACGGACGGACCGGCTCAGCTCCTCCCGGCTTTGTTGCGCGAGGGTCCCCGTCTCTTCCCGGTTCCGGAAGATCTCCTCCTTGAAGGATCGTTCTATCCGCTCCTGATTCTTTTCCAGGTCGGCAAAACGGTCCTTCAGAAGACGCCCTACCCCGGCCCGCCGGAAGATGAAAACGATCAGGGTTACAACGTTTACCGCAAGAAGGAGGAATATCACAATGCGGAGGATTTCAGACATGATCCCCCCCGTTGAGCAGTCCATCCAATCGCAACCGGACCTCCTCCCGGTCCTCCGGAATCATTTCCCGTACCTGTACCAGGACCTCCCGCCCCTCCTCTTTCCATCCTTTTTGCAGGTAGATTTCTCCGATCCGAAAAAGATAGACCCACCGGTTGTCCGGATCGAGATAGAGGGCATTGTTCAACAGGCCGAGGGCAATCTCCGGATCGTGCCCCTCCTCCAGATGAAGATCGGCCAGCCGCTGCATATCCTGAACGTTGTTGCCGTATTCCACAGCCTCGGAATAATGTTCGATGGCCTGCGACCGGTCCCCGTCGGCAACGGCCCAGGCGCCCAGGCGGCTATAAATATCGGGAAACTCTGGATGGACGTTCAGGGCCGCCCGGTATCTCTCCTCGGAACGATTCATGTCACCGGCCTTCAGATAGACGTCTCCCATCATGAGATAAGCGCCGATCTCATCGGGATAGGCTTCCAGTAAACGGGACAGGACCGGCAGTGCATGATCGCCATTCTCATGTTCGATGAGGGCCGACGCAAAGACGTACCCCAACTCCAGGTCCTCTGAATCGGCCTCCCAGGCACGGCGAAGGGCCGCGACCGCCCCTTCCGTTTCCCCCCGGAAAAGGAGCGCTCGTCCCATCTCTTTAAAAAGGATTGGATTTTCCGGATGTTCCTCCCGGGCCTTTTCGTAGAAAACAATCGCCTTTTGAAAGTCTTCGAGGTTGGTATAGGCATAGGCGAGGGCAAAATTCTCTCCGAGAGCACGATAGGCCTCGGCCCGGTCCGGTTCCAGTGTATTCACCAGGATTTCGAAGTAGTCCTTCGGGTCTCCATCATAAACCGCCGCCTGATGGCTGGAGGAACACTGCCCGCTCGGACAGTAATGTTCGTCCACAAA
>CAYQVN010000312.1:0-2361 GCA_964420895.1 uncultured Nitrospirota bacterium
CATCATCAAACTGCCATTTATTCATGAGCCCGCCGTCGCGGACGGTGCAATCGATTACCTTGATTTCGGGCCTGTACATTCGGGTCTCCTTCTTTCCCACTATATGAAAAATGATAAAAACTAAAATTTAAATATTATGCCTTTATATCCCCTTTGTCAATAAATATTCACAATATCGCAATATCGGAGAGAAGGATGACGGGGAAGCTTAACCACTCCGTTCTGAATGGAGCAGAGCTCTAATCCAACTTTTTCTTCTCAAGTCGGACTGCTTTCATACCGATAAGGATGGCAGATCATCTACAAACAGGGAAAAGCATGAATCAGACACTCATTTCGAATCCACTGTTTCTGCGGAAACGATCTGCCGGGCTATGGGTCAAAGAACACATCTTCATCCTGAATTATCTCGGGGCACTGCTGACCGTCACAGGGCTTCTCCTCACCCTGGCCCTGATTCCCTACGAATGGTACCAAGAAGGGACCAGGTCGGGTGTACCGGTGAGCACCTTCGCGCTTCCGGCGGCACTCTCTATCCTCGTCGGATTGTTCGCCCAGAAAGGGATTTCCACGCGTGCGCCCACCGTTCGGGATGCGATGATCATCACCGGTCTCGGCTGGGTCGTCATCAGCCTCGTCAGTGCCGTCCCCTTCATGATCGGCCTCCACCAGTCCTTCATCAACGCATTTTTCGAGTCCGTCAGCGGCCTGACCACAACGGGGATCACCGTCTTTGAGGGTCTCGATGCTATGCCGAAAAGCATCCTCTTGTGGCGTTCCTTTATCCAGTGGATCGGCGGCCTGGGGATCCTGACCTTCTTCCTGGCCGTCGGCTTCCGGGGAGGCTCCGCTGCAGCCAGTCTATTCGGCGCCGAGGGACACAAGATCAGTACCTCCCGGCCGGTTCCGGGCATCTTCAATACCGTCAAGATCCTCTGGGGGATCTATATCGGTTTCACCGTGGTCTCCTTTTTCTGCTACCTCTTCGGCGGCATGAGCGGTTTCGATGCCCTGAACCACTGCCTGACGAGCATTTCCACGGGAGGCTTCTCCACCCATGACGCCAGCATCGCCTACTACGCGGGGGAGCATTATGCCCACGCCCGGTTCATCGAATATGCCGCCAGCTTCTTCATGCTCGCCGGCGGCATCAACTTTCTCGTCCATTACCAGGTCTTCACCGGAGACATTCAAGCCCTCTACAAGAACTTTGAGATGCGCTGGTTCTGGACCCTGACTTTGGGGGCGGCGGGCCTGATCCTGATGGACCATTTTCGTCACTTCCCCCTCACGGGAAATCCCCTGCATCAGATGGAAGGCGCCTTCCGAGCCAGTCTCTTCCAGACGGCATCCATGATTTCCAGCACCGGCTACGCCAGCCTCGACATCAACGACGCTTTCTTCCCGGCCCTGAGTAAACAGATCTTCCTCATCCTCATGGTCGTCGGCGGATGCGTCGGGTCGACGGCAGGAGGACTCAAGGTGCTTCGTATTGGGATCCTGAGCCGGATGTTCAAAACGCAGCTTGCCCGGATTGCCGGCCCCTCTCGTGCCGTCTCACCGATCGTCGTCGCCGGAAAAACGATCCCGAACAGCGAGATCCAGCGGATTGCGGCCCTGGCCTGTGCCTGGATGATCCTGATCGCCGTCGGGGCGGGGATCACCGCCTCCTTTTCCGATCTCGACGCCTGGCAGTCCCTCTCGGGGATGGCCTCGGCCGTGGGGAACATGGGTCCCTTCTATTTTTCCGTACACAAGATGGCCTCCTTAAGCGGGGTCATCAAATTCACCTATATCGTCGGTATGCTGGCCGGCCGGCTGGAGATCCTGCCGATTGCCGTGCTCTTTTACCGATCCACCTGGAGATAGGAGTAGACTCATGTATATCGTCATTGGAGGAGGCGGGATCGCCGGCGCAGCATTGGCCGCGGAACTGGTGAACCGGAAACACGATGTGGTCGTGATCGACCTCAACAAGGATGCCTGCGAGGCAGCCTTCGCTCAGACAGGGGCTGTCACCATCATCGGCAAGGCCACGGAGATCGAAACCCTCAAGGAGGCCGGAATCGAGAAGACCGACGTGGCGATTTCCGCCCTCTACCGTGACGAAGACAACCTGACCTTCTCCCTTCTCTCACACAGCTTCGGCGTGCCGAATATTTATGCCAAGATGCGGAACCCCGCCTATCGAGACGCCTATCGCGTCGCCGGCGTCAGTGTGATCTGCGACATGATCGGGATGTTCAAGAATAAGGTCATCGCCGAACTGGAGAATCCCCACCTCAAGGTGATTACCCACTTGGAGGAAGACGGGACGAAACTGGTCATGTTTGAACTTCCGGAGAACTGGCCCACGGAAGG
>CAYQVN010000313.1:0-2354 GCA_964420895.1 uncultured Nitrospirota bacterium
TCAACCCCGTAAGTTTCCGGTACATCCCAACCAGTTTCTGCGGCAGGTTTTCGATCTCATCGAGGATCAGGAAGTTCCCCCTCTCAAAGATCTCCGGGAGATATGCTCGAGCCTCCGTATCGACAGTGACGCAGTACGACTGGATCCCCGACGCTCGGGCGGAGAGAAGGGCTTTTTTGATATCCTCAATTCCGTATTTCCCTTCATAGGTATCAAAATCATTCGGTTTGCCGTCACTCAGGATAATCAGCAGTTTGGTCCTGGCACGGATCCTCTGGAAAATGTGGGTAATGTGCCGGATGGCCGGCCCCATCCGGGTATAGTCGAGGGGGCGCATCCCACCGATGCGGCCGCGGATCTGTGAACCATACTCTTCGTCAAACCCCTTGAGCGTATAGAAACTGCAGGCCTTCCGGGTCTTGCTGGAAAACCCGAAGATGCCGTAGCGGTCCCGGATCGCTTCCATCGCCTCCCCTAAAAGCAGCAGGGCCTCCCGCTGCTGATCCATGACACGAAGGTTTTTTACATAGGCATCGGTGGAGGCGGAGAGGTCGGTCAGGATGACCGTGGCGATTTCCTTGCGGCGGCGGGCTTTCTGGATATAGATCTTTTCCGACGGCATGACCCCGGCGCGCATATCCGTCCAGGCCTCGATGAAGGCATCATTGTCCACATCCTCTCCGTCGATCCGTTTTTTGAGTTTCTTGTACTCCGGCCGCAATGCCTGGAATTCCCGGCGGACCCGGGTGAAGAGATGGCGGTGGTTTTCCATTAACTGATCAGACCAGGCGAGGTCCTCCCGGTCGTAAACTCGTTCAATCAAGGTGCACCAGTCCTGCCGAAGGGCACCGATCCGGCAGTCCCATTCATCGTAGAGAAAACCGGGGATTTCCGGGACAAAATCGTCTTCGGACTCCCCCGATTCGAAATCAAATTCCTCTTCCACATGGAGGATGGTTTTTGCCTTCCGTGCCGTCCGGATCATCCCCGTCGACTCCAACTCGTCAAGAGACTTGGAGAGATCCTCCACGTCTTCGTCCGTATCCAGGGGACGGCTGATCCGAAAATATTTAGCGATCATGCTGATCTTTTCAAAGCGGTTCAGCAAGATTCCCCGTCGCGCTTCCTCTTCGTCAAATTCCGTCGATTCCGGAGTCACCTTTCTCTCCGTCGACAGCTCCGTCTTCTTCTGTTCTTCATCCTCCTCACGATCTCGGTCTCCGACCTGCCCCAGGGAGGCAACGCGTACCGCCCCTTTCAGGGTTCGAAGAACGGAGGGAAGATTCATCTGACCGCGGTAGGGAACCGCCGCAACTTTCCGGTACGACACCTCCTCTTTTTCAAAATCATTCAGGATCTGCAGGGCCAGGCGTGCGGAATCGGCGGGAGTGCTTCCGTTTCCGATAAGATGGATCATCTCATCTCGGAAGGGAGTCACCCATTCCATGACGGCAGGAGCAAACGAGGAGAGGTCCGTTGCAGGCGCAAGACTCAGTCGCAGGAGGGCTTCTACCTTCTGTTCCTCCTCCGTGAAGTCATCGAGCGTCGGACGTATTCGCAGACTCTCTTCCTTCAGACGGTCCAGGAGTCCTCCCAGCCCTTGCATCTCTTCCGACAGATGCCGTTCCATCCGGGCGTCCTCGATGAGGGCAAAGAGATCCAGAACCCGCTCGGGATGTTCCACCCTGTCAAAGAGACCCAGAACCTCAAGGCTGCCGAAACGGATCTGTCCGTATTTGTGGGCAACGATTGCCTTGTAGAGGGCGAAGTTGGCATCGGGGTCATCGAAGGTATCGATCCGCTCCGGGAGATAGATCCGTTTCAGGTCGGTATAGGAATCAGCGGGCGTCGCCGGAACCTGACGGTTTGCACGCCGGATCAGTCCGAAGACATATCCCTTCCCTTCTTTCCAGATCCGGTTTTGCCGAATGCCCAGAGGTTCTTCCATAAGGCCCGACAGATAGATGTCGAGGACCTCCTGAATCTCAGCCAGATGAATGGCGGAGGAAGAGGTTTTCTCTTTCGCCCCTCCTCTACCGTTTGTATTTCCGATCATAGAAAAGAACATATCAGCTTTCAGCTTTCAGCGACTTGCCTGCAAGTGATAGAGTTGGTTTAAAACCGTTCTCTCGCAAAGGACGCCAAGATCGCCAAGATACATCAATATCAATACCCCGTCCCGGATAAACCGGGACGCTACAGGATCTGGATCTGATTGTTGTTTGCTTTATGATCTTCATATTCTTCATGGTGGAGAGCTTTTTGCTTTTGGCTTTTCTCCGTGTACTCCGTGAGCTCCGTGGTGGATCGCTTGAGCCTTTTGCCTTTGACTTTGATCTTACTCTGCGGCCTCT
>CAYQVN010000314.1:0-2352 GCA_964420895.1 uncultured Nitrospirota bacterium
GTCTCATCGAGGCCGATCACTTCTTCCTCGTCACTCACCCGGAGTCCCATGGTTTTCTCCAGCACCCAGACCAGCAGCAAAGTGCCGACGAAGGCATAAAGGGCGGTCGCGCCGACAGCAAGTAACTGCACAAGAACCTGTTTTCCGGCACCGGCGATGAGCCCTGCACCATTGACCGTAGCGAAAAAACCCGTAGCGATCGCACCGAAGGTCCCGCCCACACCATGGACTCCGAAAGCATCGAGGGAATCGTCATAACCGGCACGGGACTTCAACATGACGGCGAAGTAGCAGATGACACCAGCGGCCAGACCGATCACGATCGCCCAGGGCGGGGTCACGAAACCGGCGGCCGGTGTGATGGCGACCAACCCCGCCACAATCCCCGAGGCCGCCCCGAGGGCACTCGGTTGCTTCTGCACCCACCACTCGGCAAACATCCAGGAGAGAGACGCTGCGGCGGCAGCCACCTGGGTGTTGGTAAAGGCCAGGGCAGCGTTTCCGTCCGAGGCCAGGGCGGAACCTGCATTGAAACCGAACCAGCCGAACCAGAGAAGACCTGCCCCTAAAAGGGTCAGGGTCAGGTTGTGGGGGAAGAAGGCTGTCTTCAAAAATCCTTTCCGTTTCCCCAGAAGAACGATCGCCGCCAGGGCGGAGATCCCCGAGGAAACATGGACCACCGTCCCTCCGGCAAAGTCGAGGGCCCCCAGATTCAGCAGCCAACCGCCGTCGCCCCATACCCAGTGCGCAACAGGGTCATAGATAAGTGTGGACCAGAGCAAAATAAAAACAACATAGGTGGAAAACTTCATCCGCTCCGCTACGGCCCCACTGATCAGGGCAGGCGTGATGATGGCAAACATCCCCTGAAACATGACAAAAACATATTCCGGAATGGTCCCGTGAAGCGTATCGGGACCGATCCCGTTCAAGAATGCAAAATCAAGACCGCCGACGAAATGGCCGATGTCCGGCCCGAAGGAGAGGGTATAGCCGATCACAACCCACTGCACGCCGATCACCGCCAGGGCTACGAAACTGTGCATCATGGAGGAGAGGACGTTCTTCTTCCGGACCATCCCGCCGTAGAAAAGGGAAAGTCCCGGCAGCATCAGGAGTACCAGCGCCGTCGAGACCATCATCCAGGCAGTGTCTCCACTATTGATTGTGGCAGCCCCCTCCCCCCCATAGCTCACCGCCGGAAAGATCAAGCCCCCGGCAACAGATAAGAGTAAGTGAAGAAATCTTTTCCCATTTCGATGACGAATTTTCTGAACCGTAAAATCGCTGACATTTTTCATTGCATCTCCCTTTTGTAAATAAACATCAAGCTCTGTTCCTTGAACAAAGCAATCCTGATGCCAGCAGGGAGACAAAAATGAACTCCAACAGAAATGTGCTTCTAACTAACTGAAATGGAACGTGTTTTTTTCCGTCCGACAAAAGAGTGGGAACAGTGGATAGAATAAATCAAACACTGCAGACAGGACAATTTGCACAATAATTGTGCACATATTCGGCAATCAGAGAAAAAAAGAGGATGGGGAATCAGCGGGATTACGGAAGAAGCCAGTCCGGCCCGGGCTCATCGACAAAGGTCATCTCGTCCCTCCGTGTCGGATGGATAATCGTCAGGGAGCGGGCATGGAGGGCCAGGGCCTTGTCACCGAATTTGGTTTTCGACCCATACCGGAAATCCCCGATGACCGGATGACCCAGATGGGCAAACTGGACCCGGATCTGGTGATGCCGGCCCGTCAGAAGCTCGACCTCGATCCAGGAGATTCCTTTCGCGTAACGGAGGCGACGGTAAGATAGGCGGGCCTCCTGCCCCCCCTCTTCCACCACATGACTGCGTCCTTCCTTGCGCGCAAGGCGATGTTTCAAGTTTCCCTTGGCAGGGACCTTCCCCTCAACCATCGCCCAGTAGATCTTTCGCACCTGCCGCTTCCGGAACTGCTCCGCCAGACGGCCCGCCGCCTTGGAGGTGCGGGCGAAGAGGAGAACCCCCGAGGTCGGGCGGTCAAGACGATGGACAATAGCGAGGTAGACATTTCCCGGTTTCTGAAAGCATTCCTTGAGGTGGGCACGCCCCTGGTCCAAAAGGGTGGCATCACCGGTGCGGTCCCCCTGCACCAGAACCCCTGCCGGTTTATGGACGACCAGGAGATGATTGTCCAAATAGAGCACCTGCAGCTTCTCCAAAGACCTTCCCCTCCCATCAGGAACGCAGAATCCACGTTAGTATACTGCTTATCGATGGCGGGAGACAGAAAATTTTCTCCCCATGGCCAACATGTGAAAGTGCTCAGCAAGAAAGAGCGCAAAAAGCGGTTGGTGATCCCAGCGGAA
>CAYQVN010000315.1:0-2307 GCA_964420895.1 uncultured Nitrospirota bacterium
CGGAAGGGCGGCAGGGGTTTTTGGCCCTCGCCCGGTCACTGAACAACCGCCATCTGATGGATATCGCGGAAGAGCTTTCCAAGCTTTCCATGCCGGTCCTTATCATCCGGGGAGATGCCGATCCCTACCTGAGTCCCCGGATCGTCGAGCGACTCCACGAGGAGATCGGACATTCTCGTTTGATGCGGATCGCCACGGGCGGACACTTTATCCAGGAAGATGAGCCGGATCTGCTCTGCACCCTCATCCATGAATTCATCGAGGAAACCGCCCATGTCCGATCGCTCCGATGGGCAGATTAAAAGGCTGCAAGAGGAGCTCCGTCATCTCCGTGAAGAGAACGAGATCCTGACGGAGAAGGCGGAGGACATCTACCTCCTGGGGGTGATCGCCGAAAAGCTCTGTGCTGAGAAGACCGCCCGGGGAATGGTTTCAACCCTTTTGGAGGCACTCGTTACCCTGAAGGAACTGTCCTATGCCGCCTTTCTGGAAGGGACGGGCGCCCGCCTGACCGTCTCCGAGGACTTCGGTCTTTATCTGAAAGGGTCGTTGCGGGGAAGATCCTTTACCTTCCCCTCTCCTTTGCAGGAAGTCTCCTTGACATCCGTTAGCCACGATGAACCGCTTCCTTCCTTCTTCCCCGAATGGACGGTCCCTATGGACCCGAACGCCTTTCTCTTTCTCCCCCTTGTAGTAAGGGAAAACCCGATTGGTGTTTTCCTCTTCATCAACAGCATCGGCGAGAGTTCCTATCTCGAGCGCCTCATGACCCTGATCTGTCGTGTCCGGGATCTTCTTTCCGCGCGTCTTGAGTCGATCTCCTGCCTGCAGGAGGTGGAGGAACTCAACGAAACACTCAACCGTCGGGTAGAAGAACGGACGGCGGCGCTTCAGGCGGTCAATACCCGCCTCCGGGAGGAAATCAAGGAGAGGAAGCAGGCCGAGGCCGAGCTTATCCAGGCCCAGAAGATGGAGGCCATCGGCCGTTTCGCCGGGGGGATCGCCCATGATTTTAATAACCTCCTCACGGCGATCTTGGGTTATTCGGAGCTGCTTCTGCTGGATCGCAGCCCGGCAAGCCGGGATTACGAGGAGATCCGGACAATCCGGGAGACGGCCGAGCGGGCGGCACAGTTGACCCGCCAGATCCTTGCCTTCAGTAAACGACAGGTGATGGAACCGGTCCTGTTGGATCTGAACGAGATCTTGCAGAATATGGGGAAGATGTGGTCACGCATCCTGGGAGAGGATGTTGACTTTATCTTTCTTCCGGGGAAAGACCTGCCGCAGGTCAAGGCCGACCCGGGGCAGGTGGAGCAGATAATTTTGAATCTTGTCATCAATGCAAGGGACGCCATGCCCGAGGGCGGATGCCTGACGATCGCCACGGAAGAGGTCTTGTTAGATGAGGGTTATTGCCGGATGCATGGGGGACTCATCTCGGGCAGTTATCTACTCATCCGGGTGTCGGACACCGGGGTCGGCATGACGGAAGAGATCCGGTCCCATATTTACGAGCCCTTCTACACAACAAAGCAGGAGGGAACCGGTCTGGGTCTCTCCACCGTCTACGGGATCATGGAGCAGCTTAAGGGGCATCTCGATGTTTCCAGCGAGGTGGGGAAGGGAACGACCTTTCGGGGATATCTGCCCGCCTGGAAGGGAGACGAAGAGGCTGCAGGAGAGAGGGCCGCCATCTATGCAAAGACCCTGCCCGGAGGATCGGAGACGATCCTTGTGATCGAGGATTCACCCCACATTCTCAAACTTACGGAACATATCCTGACTCAATTGGGCTATTCCGTGATCTCCGCCCCCGATGCTGATGCGGTCGCCCCGCTGCTGGCTGGGCATGATGGCGCAATCGACCTTCTTCTGACGGATGTGGTGATGCCGGGTAAGAGCGGTCCGGAGATCGCCGGAGAACTGGTCCTGGAGCGCCCCTCGATGAAGATTATTTTCATGTCCGGTTATGCCGATGACCGGGTTGCCGGTCTGAATCATCCGGACCGGAAGTCCTCTTTTCTGCCGAAGCCCTTTACTTCTTCCGAACTCGCCCGGAAGGTGCGCTCCGTCCTGGACGGATGACAGATTTGCGCTTGCTATGAATAAAAAGGATTCACCATGAAGGACATGAAGAACCTGAAGAAAAATCAAGTCTAAAGACAAAAGCAATTCACCACGGAGCACACAGAGAAAATCAAATCGTGTCAAAGAGAAAGTCAAAGTCAAAAGCATTTGACCACGGGGAACACGGGGGACACGGGGAAAAGATAAAACCATAGTAAAGATCAGACCTTTTCGACA
>CAYQVN010000316.1:0-2304 GCA_964420895.1 uncultured Nitrospirota bacterium
GACCTGATCGCGGGTTTCCCCGGGGAGGATGATGCCTCCTTCGACCGGTCTCTGCAGTTTCTTTCGACCCTTCCCCTGACCCATTATCATGTCTTTCCCTATTCCATCCGGCCCGGGACAGAGGCGGCGACCCTGGACGGGGTTGTGCCCGGCGATGTGAAAAAGGAGCGCTGCCGGCTCCTCCGGGAGTTGGGAAATTCGAAAATAGGGGATTTTCAGCAACGGATGGTCGGTCGGACCTTGCAGGGGGTGACCGTCGGGACGGCTCCACATCGGGATGGCGCTCCCACGCTTCTGACGAACAATTACCTGAAGGGAGTGCTCCAGCCCCCCAAAAAATCGCTTTCCCCCATTTTTTCGGTAAAGGTTTTGAAGGTTTCTGACGATATGCTTCTTGTGAAGGCGGCATATCATGATGCGAAACCTTGATCAGAAAATCTCTTTTTGTTCATTATTCCTTTTTCTGTTCCTCTGTCTGCCCGGTCCGGTTGAAGCGACTCAGGGACACGGCAGCTGGGAGGGACTGGCCTCCCATCTTTTCGCCCATATCATCTTTTTTTCTTCTCTGATCTATCTCTGTGTCCGCCTTTTTCAGGAAAGAGTGTTCCTCCATCCCGGCTGGCTCTGGATCTTCCTCTCCTCACTCCTCTTTGCTGCCTGGAATGTGCAAGCCTTTTTCGTACATGTCTACCGTGAGCATCTTACACCCCGGTCCTTTACCGGGATTGAACACAATCTTGCAGTCAGCTTTCATGTTCAGTCTCTGGGAGACCTTTTCTATTATCTCGGCCGCTTTGATCATCTCCTATCCCTTCCGGCGCTGTTGTGTCTTCTCTACGGCATCCGTTTCATGCTAAACGAGGAGGAAGATCCCACGTGAATTTTACCCTCCCCATGGGGCCCATCTATTTCGTGGATGTTGCCGGTTGTCTCCTTTCCATGGGGATCGGCATAGCCTGTGTCTCTGCTTCGCGGAGATTGACCCGGAAACATTCGGACCATCCCCTCTTTGCGTACCTCTTCTGGGTCTCCGTGGCAATTGCTGTTTTTACCGTCTCCCGATCCTTCGGCCACCTGATGAAACATCTCCTGGTCTTTTCGGGTCATCACGACCTCTGGAAGGAACTTTCTCCCGTCAGCGGCGCCGTGAACTCCATGACCTTCGTCATCGTGGGTACCCTGATTTTCTACTACGAGCGGGTGAAGGAGAGCTATCAGTCCCTCCGGGAGGAACGGGACCGAATCAAGATCGCAGAGATGCGGCTGGAAGAGGCCCATGGTGAGATTTCCCATCTAATCGATCAGGTCCGCTCCGGTGGGGACCTGACTGTGCGGTATGAAAATCCCGACCTGGTCAACTGTTGGGAAATCAAGGATTGCGCCCATGAGGCCTGTCCGGCCTATCTGTCGAAACATTTCCGATGCTGGCATTTCGGGAGGGATTATTGTTGTACTCGTTTTCATGGTGATCAGGAAACTTGTGGCTGCGAGGACTGTGAGGTTTTCCGGACAGCTCATCGGGACCCGGTACAACGGCTCGGGGAAAGCTTTAACGACATGATGTATATCTTGGAGAAACAGGCGAGTCAGTTACAAAAGGCCAATGAAAAACTCAAAGAGGAGGACCTGCGAAAGACGAAATTCCTGGAGATCGTGGCCCACGATCTACGGACCCCCTTGACCTCCATCCTCTCCTATGCCGATCTCCTGCTCCGCTACAAGGACGAACCGGAGGAGACCCGGGATGAGTTCTTGCAGACGATCGTTCATGAGAGCCAGCGCCTCTCCGATCTGATCACAGACTACCTCGACCTTTCCAAGATCGAATCGGGCAAGATGGAATATCGGTTTCTCCCCATCGATCTGCGGAAGGTCATCGACCATTCCGTTTCGGTCTATTCGGGCGTCTGCTTGCAGAAGAATATCGAGATCAACACCGATCGGCTTCCAGGACAGATTGCCCTTCGAGGAGACAAAAAACGTTTGATCCAGGTGACGAGCAATCTTCTGAGTAATGCCGTCAAGTTCACGCCCGCCGGGGGGAAGATTGAGATTGCCGCCGTCTATTCGGAGGATCTTCCTGCTTGGACCATCTCCATCTCCGATACGGGTCCCGGGATTCCTGCGGAGCATCTGGAGGATATCTTTGAGAAATACTCACAGCTCCACGAAGGTGAGGCCTATGAATTGACTGGCAGCGGGTTGGGCCTTTCCATCTGCAAGGAGATCATCGATTTTCACGCCGGACAGATCCGGGTTGAGAACCTCTCCGAGGGAGGTGCCGTTTTTCATATGATCCTCCCT
>CAYQVN010000317.1:0-2270 GCA_964420895.1 uncultured Nitrospirota bacterium
AAAATTATTCATGGATCTTCTCCCCCGTCAGATTCAAAAAAACATCCTCCAGATTGGTATGGCGAATCGTGACATCGATCTGCAACCGGCCGGCATAGGCAACCGCCTCTTCCCGGGTCTTGCAGAAATGGATTTCGCAGCCGTTCTTGTTATTGCACTCTACGGCATAGGTGCCGACGTTCTCTTTCAGACACGCCGGGGAATCGAGGGCGATCAGCTTTCCTTTCCGCAGGATACCAACCCTTTCACAGAGGGCCTCGGCCTCTTCGATGTAGTGCGTGGTGAGCAGGACGGTGATCCCCTGAGACTTCAATTCCTCAATCAACCCCCAGATTTTCCGCCGGATCTGCGGATCGAGCCCCACTGTCGGCTCATCGAGAAAAAGAATCCGGGGATGATGCATCAACGCCCGGGCAATCAGAAGACGACGCTTCATACCACCGGAAAAGTGGTCGACCTGTACTTTTCGTTTTACCTCCAGATCGGAGAAACGCAATAGCTCGGAGATCCTCCGCCGCCGTTCCCGGCGGGGCATGCAATGGAGCCTCCCATGGTATTCCAGGTTCTCCTCAGCCGTCAATTCGATCTCCAGATTCAGCCCCTGCGGTGCCACGCCGATCACCCGCTTCACCTTGATCGGGTCTCTCGCAACGTCAAGACCTTGGATGACGGCCCGACCTTCGGTGATCTTCGCGAGGGTTGTCAACATCCGGATGGTCGTCGTTTTCCCGGCGCCGTTCGGCCCGAGGAGGCCGAAGATCTCCCCCCGCGGGATGGAGAGGTTCAACCGGTCCACGGCGTCAAGATGACCAAAACGTTTTGTGAGATTTTCAGCTTGAATCATTGGAACTATTCAGGGTTGGTAAATGGGAAGAAAAGTGTCCGAATCATAACAATCGGCGAAAAAGGTGTCAAGAAAAATGGCCGCGATTGCCTGGAAAGGGAAAGATATGATATTCTAAAACCCCATTAACAACAGGGACAAAAAAAATCGCTGGAGGGAATGATGGAATACAACGAAACTTTACGGAAAGTCATCGATTTTCACGGTCATATGTGTCCCGGCGTCGCCTATGGATACCGTGTGGCTGCCGCAGCCCTCGACCGGCTCGGGAAGCGGGCGGAGGACGAGGAGATCGTCGCCATTGTCGAAAATGATTCCTGTGCCGTCGATGCCGTTCAGGTCATGACAGGCTGTACCTTCGGGAAAGGAAATCTGATCTACAAGGAATATGGGAAACAGGTCTATACCTTTTTCAGCCGTACAAGCGGGAAAGGATTTCGGATCTCCGTAATTTTCAAGCGGGAGGAGTCACCCGAAGAAAAAGCGGCATGGGAAAGAATTCGTAGTGGAGATAAAAGCCCTGAAGCGGCCCAAATGGTCCGCACTTTGAAGGAGAGAAAGATCAAGGCAATCTTGTCGGCCGAAGAAAAAGAGGTCCTCTCCGTCGCATCGGTCTCATTCCCGCCGCCGCCGAAAGCCCGTATCTATCCGAGCGTACGCTGCAAACAATGTGGTGAAAAAACCATGGAGCCCCGAACGATTGAAAGAGAGGGAAAGCGCCTCTGCATCCCCTGTTCGGAGGAATAAATAAAGCTGACAGCCATTGTCGAAAATCGTGCGTTCAGTTTAACTGTGTGGCCAGGCGCTTGTTCGGATTGATCATCCAGTTTTCACTGACGATGGATTTCATGACTTCCTTCTCACCGAATTCAATCCCTTCGCTGTTCCGGGTAAAGGGAACCTGCCAGACTTCCCCTTCTTTCCGGGAGCTAATGAAGACAAGCAATCCTTCAGCCGTATTGTCCTGTCCGGGTATAACGGTAGGCCAGGAGTCTTCTTCCGCATCAAGCATGTCCTCAACGGAAAGTTTTGTGATACAGGCGGGATGGATCACAACAAGATAACGTGCCTCCGATTCATAGAACCGCTTCTTGACCAACCCGGCGTAGGCGCTCTTTTTCTCATCAGTAGAGAGATCGAGTTTGATGGTCTCAACGCTGTTACCGATCAGAAATGCCGTGGAGAAACAAAACCCTCTGTTCTGGAAGATGTACTTTGTCACATTCAGAAAATGATCTGCCTGGGCGAGTATACGCTCATCCATCATCCACCTCCTTTGCTCCCTCGGGATTCCCTAATCCACCATTTTTGAAGAGTCACAAAATCTACATATGCATTCTTTATGCCAATCAGGACACAATCATCTATCTCATTGTTTTTATCTGTTTTATTGCACATATCCAATGGCACCGAACACATGGGCGAA
>CAYQVN010000318.1:0-2255 GCA_964420895.1 uncultured Nitrospirota bacterium
ACTTAGAAAAGGGTGGGAGGTTTTTCTTCCCCTTTTTCTTCCGGCACCTCTTCCTTCTCCGTAACCTCGCCGGACTCCGTTCCCGGCGCCGGTCGCTCTTCGGATTCCCGGTCCGTCCCAAACCCCTTGAAGACATACTGCCCGAGGAGGGAGTGATAATTGCTCCACCGCTCCGTAGAGGGATCGTTCATCAACTGGCGGAAGACCTGAACCTTGGCATCGAGATCGTCGAGCATGTGGAGGACCAGCGCCTCCAGGGTCATCGGCTTGACGGGAGAACCGAACTCCTCTCTGCCGTGATGGGACAGCAGAAGGTGTTTCAGCAGGACCGCCTTCTCTTCAGGAAAATCCGGCAGAGACCGGATCACACCGGAGATCCATTCCAGTTCAATGGAGATATGTCCGAGGAGGCGACCCCTGTCGGAATAGTCGAACCCCCGGAGGTAAGTCAACTCCTCCACCTTCCCCAGATCGTGGAGGAGGATCCCCGTCCGGAGGAGGTCCCGGTTGATTTCCGGATAATGAGGCGCCATCCGTTCGCCCAGCTGAAAAAGGGAAAGGGTATGTTCCAGGAGGCCGCCGATGTAGGCATGGTGCATCCCCTTGGCGGCGGGGGCCCGGCGCATCTTTTCCGCCAGTTCCGGGTCGTCAAAGATCGATTTTAAGAGCTGCTGATAGTGGGGATCCTCTACCTTCCCCAGGGCAGCCGTCAACTCCGTCCACATCTCCTCCGGATCACGGGGAGAGGCGGGAAGAAAATCAGCAGGATCGATCTTTTGATCTTCCACCCGGGAAAGAGACTGAAGACTCATCTGGAGCTTTCCGTTGTATTCCGTCACCTGCCCGGCCACCTGAAGGAAGTCACCTTTCGAAAACTCCTTCGCCAACCGGTCAGCCTTGTCCCAGACCTTGGCATCGATCTCACCGGACCGGTCACCGAGTTTCACCGTCAGAAAGGGTTTTCCCGCCCGCGTCGTGGCAAGATTCTTCGCACGGACCAGATAGATCCCCTTGACTCGTTCCCCCTCTTGAATTTCGGCAATCAGTCTTCCCATGATGCCCCTTTCTTCGATGACGAATAACGGTTTTCGGTTGGACGGTTACTATACCTTTTTCAGTAGGGAAGTTCAAACAGAAAGCAGCGCTTCTATGAAAGACTTACAAGTCGTTGGTTTTCCGGGTCTTCATCTTGACAAAAGAAGGACCATTCCTATATTTTACATATCGAATCATCCTGATGACCGTATCCCTCATCATGAAAAAGGAGAGACAAACGTGGACCCACAAGTACGGGAAGCCAATGCACGGGTGGAAGAGAAAGTCTTGCTCATCAAACGGCTCGAAGAGGAGATCTCAAAAGTCCTGGTGGGACAGCGGGACCTGCTGGACCGGCTCCTGATCGGGCTTCTGGCCGATGGCCATATCCTCGTGGAAGGGGTGCCCGGCCTGGCGAAGACCACCGCCGTGAAGACGCTGGCAGCGGCGATTTCAACCACCTTCCAGCGGATCCAGTTTACACCGGACCTTCTCCCGGCAGACCTGATCGGAACCCAGGTCTACTTACCGAAGACCGGGGAATTTACCACCAAGAAAGGCCCCCTCTTCGCTAACATCATCCTGGCCGATGAGATCAATCGCGCCCCGGCCAAGGTGCAGAGTGCTCTGCTGGAAGCGATGCAGGAACGGCAGGTCACCATCGGGGAGGAAACATTTCCGCTTCCCCGCCCCTTCCTCGTCATGGCAACACAGAACCCGATCGAGCAGGAAGGGACCTATCCGCTGCCGGAGGCCCAGGTCGACCGTTTCATGCTGAAGATCGCCATCACCTATCCAAGCCGGGATGAGGAACGGGAGATTGTAAAACGATTTGCCGGCCGGCCGGAGTATTCCGTCCAGGCCGTGATCACCCCCGGGGAGATCCTTGATCTCCGGGAAGCAACGCAGCAGATCTATCTCGATGAGCGGCTTTCCGACTACATCGTCGACCTCGTGCAGGCAACGCGGACACCCGAGGACCACGGCCTTTCTCTCAGCGCCATGATCCAGTACGGGGCCTCGCCCCGGGCCTCGATCTACCTCAACCTCGCCGCCCGGGCCCACGCCTTTCTTCAAGGCCGGGGATACGCGACACCCCAGGATATCAAGTCCGTCGCCCATGACGTCCTTCGCCACCGGGTGATCCTCTCCTACGAGGCCGAGGCGGAAGAGATGACCTCGGACCAGGTGATCCAGCAGATCCTGGACAAGGTTGAAGT
>CAYQVN010000319.1:0-2254 GCA_964420895.1 uncultured Nitrospirota bacterium
ACCGTCCTGCGACCCTCTCGGTGCGTCACAGTATTTACGAACAGGACCACTAAGGGATCGAAATTTGTCTCCTGCGGCGGCCCTCCGGGGTCGCCGTTTTTTTTGACCCACCGGTGGAAGAGATCAGCAGCACACAGGAAAAAAGTTGTATTTATTGAGAATCTACACTATGGTATAAATAGATTCGAGGAATTCATGGTCCGACACAAAAAAGACAACAATTCCAATACGGTGGAACGGCGGGAATCCCCCCGCTGGGGGGCGGAATTTCCAGCCCGGTTCCGTGTGATCAGCGGAGAGACCGGGAGGATAACCAAGGAGATCCTCGGCGCGGTAAAAAACCTGTCGGAGTCCGGTTTCTGTCTTGCCACCAACTTCACGATCGTGGAGGACCTCCACGTCCTTTCCAGCAGCTCCGGGGTTACGGGGAATGCCCTCAACCTTCGGATCTCCCTTCCCGAGTCCAACGATCTGAAGATCCTCGGCACCGCCTGCTGGTACGATCTGACCGGCGATGGCGACCCCTACCGCTATAACGTGGGGATCCGTATTACGGAAATTTCTCCAGAACATCTCGCCTCCTTAAAAACATTCCTGAGACAGGAGCGAAAGGCCCGGTGGAAATCCTTCGGGGCACGCTGGATTTCACGAATTTTGCGGCGGTCTTAGCAGACGTCGTTACGATTAGGAAAGATTAATTTAGGGGAAAAAACTACGCCGTACCCGAAGGTACGGCGCAGAGAAAAGAACAATACTTCAAAATTCCGAGGGACTCAAATCCCCTACTTCAAGGCAGCCACCTTCTCCCGTGCGATCTTTGCCTCATCACTTTCGGGATATTGATCGAGAATCTTCTTCAGGATCTGGCGGGCCGTATTGTCGTCCTTCAGCTCGTGAAAGGCGAGGCCCTCCTTGAGCAGGGCCGACGGCACCTTGTCTCCCTTGGGATACTGGCGAATCACCTCTTCGAATTCAATAATGGCTTCATCATACCGTTTCAGGCCGTAATAGCTCTCCCCGATCCAGTATTGCGCATTGTCGCTCAAATCATGACCGGGATACTCCTTGATGAACTTCCGAAATCGCCCGATGGCCAGTTCATACTTTTTGGCCTTGAGAAGCCCCATTGCTTCGCCATAGGCTTTCTTCTCCGGAGAGAGTTGCACAGCGCCCTTTTCAGGACCCGGCACCGTTAGCGGGACGGAGGGAGCTGCTTTTACCGGCGGGGTGGAAATTGCAGGTCCTTCAGAGGAAGCCGGGGCCTCCGGGGCAGTCCCAACGGGAGCGGTGAGTTGTTTTTCCAGATCCCGGACTTTCGCCTCCAGGTACTGCAACCTTTCCTTCAGTGAGCGAATCTCTTCGTTGACCCCCTCCTGATTGAAGATCGGGTTCTCTTTCGGAACAATCCCGGTCTCCAGATCATCAAGGCGCCCGGAGAGCCTCTGGATCTCGTTGCGGATGTTATCCATCCGGGCGGAATGATCTGCCAGCTTCGTCCGCAGATCCCGGGAGGTCACCCCCCACTCCGCCGAGTTCGAAAGGACATCCTTCATCTGTCCTTCCAGAAAATTCAGCCGGGCATCTTGATCCATGGCTGCGCATGCCGTCATGAAGAGACTCATAACAGCCGGTATAATCCATTTGAGACGTTTTCCGGTCATAACAAACCCTTCTGATGAGTGGAGTCCCCTCTTCCGAAAAGGTACCCCCAGGACTTCAGGAGACTATTTGGCCCGGAAGTGTGCACGCCGGTTCTTCGACCAGCAGGATTCCCCAGCGGCCGTGCAGACCGGCTTTTCTTCGCCGTAACTGATGGTGGAAATCCGGCTGGCGCTGACTCCGAGATTGATCAGATAATTGTAGGCACTCTTCGCTCTTCTGTCTCCCAGGGCGAGATTGTATTCATTGGAACCCCGATCGTCGCAGTGTCCTTCAATCATCACCATCGTACCGGGATGATTCTCCAACCAGGCGGCATTGTCGGCCAGGGGGGAGCGGGCTTCGGGGGAGAGATCGAAGCGGTCATAGGCAAAGGCAACGTCTGCCATCTCCTTGGGCTGGATCGGCTGGATCTCTTCCGTCAGGACATCGGTCTCCTCTAATCCGGCGGCATCCATTGCAGCCTGCTCCTCCGCCGACGGTCCCGTAGCTTCGGCCTTCAAGGCACCTTTGTTCCTGGCACACCCGGACAGAACCAGAAGGACCATCAGTCCGAACATTACACTCCATACCATCCAATTTTTCTTCATCATCG
>CAYQVN010000320.1:0-2248 GCA_964420895.1 uncultured Nitrospirota bacterium
AAAACCGGAGCGATTACCCGATCTGCTTGGGACGGCTCTATTGTAACGAAGAATGGCAATCATGGCAAAGGCAAAATCGAAAGCGAGTTACCACGGGGAACACGGGGGGCACGGGGAAAACAGAGGAGTAAAGGGACAGAGAATTTCTCTTTCTCTTAATCTTCGTCATAATCGTAATCCATTCTTTCAAGATCATCGGATTAAGATTAAGAGTATGATTATGATTAAGGGGGGTCAGGCAAGCGTCTGCCCGACGGGATGGAGTGCTGAATGCTGAACGATGATGGCTATTATGAATCCAGTCCTGCCAGCTTCTGTTGCCGGATCGCACGGTTCGCCAGGGCGTCGGCCTCGTGGTTTTCTTCCCGCGGGACGTGGTTGATCTCGAAATGATCGAAGCGGCGGCTGAGTTGGGCGACTTCGTCGAAGAGTTTCTGGAGATGGGGCTGTTTGACCCGGTAGAGGCCGTGGATCTGGCGGACCAGGAGTTGTGAGTCCGAGGCGACACGGACGTCGGTGACTTTTTCTTCAAGGGCCCGTGTCAGTCCCTCGATGAGGGCCCGGTATTCGGCCACGTTGTTGGTGGTCTCCCCGATATAACGGAAGTGTTCAAAGAGAACGGTTCCGTCCTTTTTGTAGGCGATGCATCCGATGCCGGCCGGTCCGGGGTTGCCTTTTGCGGCACCGTCGGTGTGGATCAAGATTCGTTTCGGCATGCCTGATTCTCGACGTAGAGGATACGGTTGCAGAAGGAGCAGGTGATAATCGAGTTCCCCTTCCGGACATCGTTGAAGAGCTGCGGCGGGAGGGTCATATGGCATCCCTGGCAGTTGCCGTCGATGATCTGTACGACGGCGGGACCGCTTTTGTGTTGGAAGACTTTGTTGTAATGCCCCAAATGCCGTGGATCGATCGTTGGGATAATCTCCTCCCGTCGGGCGTTGAGTTCCTTCTCTTTTGCATCGAAGAGGTTGGAATCGGCCAACATTTCCTCCCGGTTTGACAGAAAGCTTTCCTCCTCCTCTTTGCACTGTGCAACCAGTTCGTCCTTTTTCTTCTGTGACTCTTCCAGGAGTTCCATGTTCTTGAGAAGTTTTTCCTCATCTTCTTCCTTTTTGCGTTCCATGACCTCGACTTCTTTCTGGAGGGCAAAATATTCTTCCTGGGTTTTGATCAAGGAGAGTTTTTCCTTCGATTTTATAATCTTTTCGGAAAATCCCTGCGTGGTCAGCTCCAGTCCCCGAGCTTCCTCCCGAAGCTTTGTGACGTCTTCGATCTGCTCGTCTCTTGCCGCCTCCAGCCGGGTCAACGGTTCGCGGACATGCAAAATGGCCTGTTCCACTTCTTCCCTTTTTTCCAGGATCTCCTGGAGGCTGCTGTCGATCTCCTGAAGGTGGATCAGTTTTTGTAGATCTTCCTGTAAGGTCATCATAAGCTCCTTTTCATATATACTGAAAGGGGTCCCGTTCGGTGCGCGACACGTACACTGAGAGGCGTTCCCCTTTCTTGTAGATGGCGTGGCGAATCCGTTCCGCCAAAGGTTTGCGGATACCCGCTTCCGAGGCAAAGTGACCAATGTCGAGGGCGGGGATCCCCTCCAAAAGAAAATTCATGGCATCGTGATATTTCAGATCGCCCGTAATGAAGAGATCCGGTGCTGCACGGCAGACATCGGGGAAGAGGTTTGCCCCGCTTCCGCAGCAGAAGGCGATCTTTTGAATCTTTTTCTCCTTGGGTCCGATCAAGCGGATCGACGAAATTCCCAAGGATTTTTTCAGATCGGAGACAAGGTGTAAGAGCTTTCGAGGGTTCTCCAACTCTCCGACGCCACCGAAGCCTTTTGAGTCGGAATTTTTTTCTTCCTGCAATGGGGTCCAATGGGCAATCTTCAGGGCGCGTCCCAGCCGGTCGTTGACGCCATCGGTGGCGACATCGAGATTCGTATGGGCCGCATAGACGGAAATCCCCTTCGTTAGCAGAGGGGAGAGGAGTCTGCCGGTCCCGGTGTTTGTCTGCAGACGGGAAAGGGGATGAAAAAAGAGCGGATGATGGGTGACGATCAGGTCGACCTTTTTCCGTACCCCTTCCCGTACCACCCCTTCCGTGACGTCCAGGGCGACCAGGATTGATGATACCTCTGCCTCAGGGGAGCCGACCTGCAGGCCGGAATTGTCCCACGAGGCGGCGTACTTCGGAGGGGCGATATCCTCCAGGATGTTGATGATCTGCTTGAGTTTCATGCTCACTG
>CAYQVN010000321.1:0-2237 GCA_964420895.1 uncultured Nitrospirota bacterium
AAGAGGTTATTCCGGTTGACGGAAAGGGAGGGGAAGTGCTATTTTAAGTTTAAGTCCAGTACATTATTATTCCGAGAAAAGAGTAAGCACTTTCATTATTGGTAACTGCAGGAGAGGCCGACCGATCTCCCGGAATTCGGTCCTTTTTCCTCCCTTCCGAACCTATTGAAGAGACGATGCGAAATCAACTGGAAAAACTGGGTGACGGTTTTCTCTATTTCATTGAGCATACGGGACGGATGGGGATCTTTCTCATTGCCTGTATTGCCAACGCTCTGAAACCCCCCTATAAAATCTTTCCGGTCATCCGGCAGATCCACTTTATCGGTGCCCGGTCGATCTTTGTGATCTTCTTCACAGGAGCCTTTACGGGGATGGTCCTGGGGCTTCAGGGGTATTATACGCTACGCAAATTCGGCTCCGAGGGACTCTTAGGCTCCGCCGTGGCTTTGAGCCTGATCCGGGAACTCGGTCCGGTCCTGACGGCTCTCATGGTGATCGGACGGGCCGGTTCGGCGATCTGCGCTGAGATCGGTATCATGCGGAATTCCGAGCAGATTGATGCCTTGGAGTGCATGGCCATTGATCCCTACAAATTTCTGATGGTACCCAAACTGATTGCCGGGATCATCTCCCTTCCACTTTTGACATTCATTTTTGATGTAATCGGGATCTTCGGCGGATTTGTCGTCGGGGTCTCCCTCCTTGGTGTCAATGACGGGACTTATTTCCAGGGAATGTATGCGAGCGTTGTCTGGCAGGATATCCAGATGGGGCTGGTCAAATCACTCTTCTTCGGCCTCCTCATTGTCTGGCTTACGGCGGCCAAAGGCTATTTCCTTCACCTCGACCGATCCGGCGGGTTCGGGGCGGAAGGAGTGAGCCGAAATACGACCAGCGCCGTTGTGCTGGCGTCGGTGACAATTCTGGTGTGGGATTATTTGATTAGCGCCATTCTTTTGTAAAAGGATGTTTAGCTGAGGCGAGTTTTCACAATGAGTACAGATAAGACAAATGCGGTCATCGAACTGGTTGATGTGGAAAAATCCTTCGGAACGCAGAAGGTGTTAAACAAAGTCAACCTCACGGTCCGGGAAGGAACGACGACGGTCATCGTCGGGGCGAGCGGGCAGGGGAAGAGCGTGATCTTAAAGCACATGCTTGGGCTGGTCAAACCCGATGCCGGGAAAGTTCTTGTCTTCGGCGAGGATATGGCGAAGCTGAACAAAAAAGGGATGAACCGGGTGCGTCGTAACTTCGGCGTTCTCTTTCAGAATGTGGCGCTCTTCGATTCCATGACGGTCTATGACAACGTGGCGCTCCCTCTGCGGGAGCGGACGAAGGACTCCGAGGAGAAGATCCGCAAAAATGTGGAAGAGAAACTGGAGATGCTGGATCTCCAGGGGGCGAACGAGAAATATCCGGCCCAGATCAGCGGCGGGATGCAGAAGCGGGTCGGATTGGCCCGGGCGCTGGTATTGAACCCGCAAGTCGTTTTCTTTGACGAGCCGACGACGGGCCTGGATGTGAACAAGAGCAACGAGATCTACCGTCTCTTTCACAAGACTCAGGCGCACTTGAAATATACGGCCGTCATCGTCAGTCATGATGTACCGAAGATCTTTAAACTTTCCGATTACGTTGCCCTTCTGGCGGATTGTCAGATCCAGGGATGTATGTCGCCGGAAGAGTTTCAACTCTCCGGCAATCCACATATCCGGTCCTTTGTTGTGACGACGATGGGCCCGATCTATTCCAGTGAAATGGAGGAGACCGATCTTTATGAAACGACTTAATATCGAAGCGGCCGTGGGTTTGTTCTTGATCCTGGGATTTCTCTGTTTCGCCTATCTCTCAATCAAATTGGGCGATATCGAGCTTTGGGGGGAGAAGAGCTATGCCGTCGAGGCGAGATTCAACTCCATCTCCGGGCTGAAGGAAGGGGCCCTCGTGGAGATCGGCGGGGTCCGGGTGGGGAAGGTGGCGGCCGTCAAACTTGATTCAGAGGAATACGAGGCGGTCGTCAACTTGTCTATCGACAAGGGGGTCAAGTTGCAGGATGACAGTATTGCCTCGATCCGAACGGCCGGGATTATCGGAGACCGCTATGTCAATATTACTCCGGGCGGGTCCGAAGAGTATATCGAGCCGGGCGGAGAGATTACCGAGACGGAATCGGCGATCAACCTGGAGGAGTTGGTGAGTAAGTATATTTTTGAGAAAAAATAATATAACGG
>CAYQVN010000322.1:0-2235 GCA_964420895.1 uncultured Nitrospirota bacterium
AGCTCGAAAATTTCGCGGGATCCCGTGATGGAAAGGTGCGCTTCAGGGTGTTTCCGAACCCAACCGATCAGGTGCGGGGTCGCCTGCCGCATGTCTTCGAGATGGCCGTGGGAACCGCCCCAGCCGATGATGAGGGGAGAGGGCTCCTTTACCGGGGAGCCGACTCGCTCCATCTGGTTTTCAAAGACGGAGATCTTGGAGTTGTACCGCTCAAAGCGACGGGCAAGTTCCCGGCAGGTGACCTGGACGGCATCGCATGCTCCGATCAACTGGAGGATCATTGACCGATTTTCCGGGTCTTTAAAAAAGTAGTAGACCGGATTCCAGGGTTGAAAACCGAGAAAGTAGTCGTTGATTTCATAGACCGTCAGTTTTCCTGCAGCCTTCCGGGCTGCAATAACAGGCAGCAGGTCCGGGTCCCCGACCAGATTGATGATCAGGACGTCGGCTTCGGTGAGAAGGCGTTGCCGGTGGCGGGAAAGGGTGGAGAACTCGACCACCTCGATTCCGGGAAGGGCGCCCAGAGCGCGGTTCGGTTGAGCGATCCGGTAGATATAGTCGCCAGCCTGATCCACCTGGGGCGAGGAGAAATGTGCGATCGAAAGAGGTCTGCCGCGATCAGTATTAGAGGCCATCATGGGTCCGTTATTATTCGGATGATTTGTAGGGAACATCTATCGTTATCATAGTACAGGTTCCAAAAAGGAAACAAGAAGAAATTCCGGAGGGTTTTTCGATCCGGGGAGGGAAAGGGAGCGCCATGACGATGCCATGATTAAAGACCCCAGGGGATTGGCGGTTGACACCGGACTTCTCCAGCCGGTAGACTCTTTGAAAAGGAAGGAGGGAGATATGGTCACGGAAACGATCCACCTCTCGGGACATATCATTGATTCTCTGATCCTCCCCAAGGTGCTGGATGAAATCATCGAACTGGGCGGAGATTTTTCCATCGAAGAGGTCGAGGTCGGCAAGACCCGGCGGAAGACCTCCCGGGCGGTGATCCGGGTCTCGGCGCCAACCGGGGACGTGCTGCACCGTATTTTGAACCGGGTCAAACGGCAGGGGGCCCTGACGGCCGAGACAGGGGAGGTTCAGACGGTCACTTCGCGTCGGGACGGGATCCTGCCGGAAGGCTTCTATTCAACGACTAACCTGAAAACAGAGATCCACCTGGGAAAAAGGTGGGTCTCTGTCGCGAATCCGGAGATGGATTGTGTCGTTGTTGTCGATGTTGTGAAGAGACGTGCCCGGACGGTATCCATGTCCGATATCCGTAAGGGGGACCGGGTGGTCGTTGGGGAGACGGGCATTCGAGTGATCCCGGAAAAGGAGCCGGAAGAGAAGAAGGGGTTTCGTTTTATGGGGAGCCGTGTCTCCTCGGAGAAACCAAAGGAGATCATCATTGAAGGGATTGCCGCCAGGATCCGCTCCGTCAAGGAGCGGGGCGGGAAGATTCTCCTCGTGGGCGGTCCCGCCATTGTTCATACCGGTGCCGGGAAATCCCTGGAGCAGTTGATCCGGGCGGGATATGTGGATGTCCTCTTCGCGGGCAATGCCCTGGCGGTTCACGATATCGAATATGCCCTCTTTGAAACCTCCCTGGGGATCTACCTCGACCGGGGCCAGAGCGCAGAAGGGGGTCACGGCCATCACGTCCGTGCCATCAACATCATCCGGCGCGCAGGAGGGATCCGTCAGGCCGTGTCGAAGGGGATCCTGAACAAAGGGGTGATGTACACCTGTGTCCGGGAAAAAGTTCCGTTTATTCTGGCCGGATCGATCCGGGATGACGGCCCACTGCCTGATGTCATCACCGATGTGATCGAAGCACAGCGGGCCATGCGCCGTCGTCTGAAGGGGGTGGAACTGGCGTTGATGGTGGCGACGACGCTACACTCCATTGCTGTGGGGAATCTTCTCCCTGCGTCGGTGAAGACGGTCTGTGTTGACATGAATCCTTCCGTGGTGACCAAGCTGACCGACCGGGGGAGTTTCCAGGCGGCCGGTGTGGTAACCGACGCGGAACTCTTCCTCCGGGAACTGGCACGACTTCTCTGCAATGAATGAACTTCAATCCAAGGCAACAGGAAAGACAGAAACAGAAAACATTTAACCACGGGGAACACGGGGGAGTACGGGGCAAAGGCAAGGGGCAAAGTCAAAACCGAAAAGCATTGACCACGGAGCACACAGAGAAAACAAGGCGTGGAAAATGCAGGATCAAAGGCGGAA
>CAYQVN010000323.1:0-2232 GCA_964420895.1 uncultured Nitrospirota bacterium
CCATGCACATCCGGCAACTCCCCACGGCGGAAAGGCCCGGATGGTAACAGAAGCGAGGGATAAAGATCCCCAGCTGGTCAGCCGCCTCAATGACGGTCGTACCCGCTTCAACGGTGACATATTTGCTGTCGATAGTGAGGGTGGGCATCTTTTATCATCCCTCCATGTTCGGCATATAGAGTTTTCTGTACTCCTCCATAGCGAAACGGTCGCTCATGCCGGCAATATGATCGCAAAGGAGCCGCAGAAAAGCCGGTTCCTTTCGGAGTTCCTTGATTTTTTTCTCCACCCGGTTCAAGGGGATGTCCCGCAGGTAGGGCTCGTTCCGCTCCCGGGCATAGCGGAGCAGCGCCCAATCCTGGAGTTGTCTCGGGTTGGCATAGTAGGCCATGAAGAGGCTCCGGAGAAAATGGATTGCCCGCCCGTCCATCCGGTTGACCCGGTAACTGTTGATGATCTCACGATAGACAAAGTTCTTGAGTCCCCCATAGAGTTTCTTCCCCTTGGGAGAGAAGGCAACCAGATCGGGAGGAAGGTTCCCGAGTTTATTGTAGAACGTCCGGGTGGAGTCGATCCCTTCTTTTTTGATCCAGGCCCGGATCCTCCTGCCCGTTTGAAGGAGGATGTCGGTAACCAGAAAATGGATCGTCCCCCGGACAAGCATGTTCTGTTTATGGAAAGATTGATGGGAGGCGGAATAATCGACAGTAATCTTGCGGATCACTTCCTTGATGAGTTCCAACTTTTCCAGTTTTCCGAGGTTCACCAATCCCGCCCGGAGGCCGTCTTCCATATCGTGGGTCTGCTGGGCGATCTCATCGGCAAGGGCCACCACCTGGGCCTCAAGAAAAAGCGGCCCATCCAGAGAGAATCGTTGCGCCGTAAAAGGCTGATAGGTAACATTCGCTGGGAGGGCGGTATGCTTCACAATCCCGAAGCGGGTCTCATCGGTCAGATTCAGTCCTTCCCCCTTGTATCGTTTTTCCAGGAGATCGACGACACGGAGGCTCTGAAAATTATGCTTGAATCCACCGGCGCTCTCCGATGCCTCAACATCGAGAAGCCCCTCCAGAGAATCCTGACCGGACATGATCTTGTTGAGGACCGTTTCCCCGATATGGCCGAAGGGGGTATGGCCGAGATCGTGGCCCAGTGCGATCGTTTCGGCCAAATCTTCATTCAACGACAGCGCACGGCAGAGGGTCCGGGCCACCTGGGCAACCTCCAGGGTATGGGTCAACCGGGTTCGCTGATGATCCCCTTCCATGGAGACAAAAACCTGCGTTTTATGTTTTAACCTCCGGAAGGCCCGGGAATGAACGATCCGGTCCCGGTCACGCTGGAATTCAGTTCGGTAATCGTGGCGACGGCCTTCCGAGGGGATCCGCTGTCTCCGGTTGGCCAGGCGGCTCTTCATGGCATAAACGGCCAAACGCTCTTCCTCAACCTGATGGAGATATCCCTTGTCACAAATCACGGGGATCTGTAATTTTTCCGGCGATTTCATTTCCCCCTCCGATCTTTGCCGACCTTTTCGTTACCGCTAAAATTGCATCATCCTACCAGATTTATGACAGAAATCAAAGGATTCAACTTTCCTGCAGGCCACACAGTCCCATCACATTCGATGGTTCAGGAAAAAGACAAGAAAAATAAGTAACACAATTGACATATCCTAATTTTGTGATATTGTTTTTACCTGTTAACCACACAAGAGGAGGCCATCATGAAAAGAAAGGTCAAGGAATTATTCGTACTCGCGTTGTTCCTGTGCTGTGCATCCTTTGTCTTTGCCGAGACTTTTGGCGTAAAAAAAAGAGCGCCCCGGCCGGAGGAGTACGGCAATGTGATGATCAATAATTTTTCCGAACAGAACAAGATTGCCCCTGTCGTATTTAAACACTGGCTCCACCGCGCACAGTTTACCTGCCGCCTCTGCCACGTCGATCTCGGTTTCGCCATGGAGGCCGGAAAAACCGGCATCCGGGAAGACGATATCCGTAACGGGCTCTACTGCGGCGCCTGCCATAACGGCAAGGCATCTTTCCGTTGGGAAGAGAGAACCACCATCGGCAAGATCCGGAAAAACTGTGACCGCTGTCACTCCTACGGACAGAAGGTACAATTCAAGAAGGATTTCTACAAGTTCACCAAGGGTTTCCCCCGGGCCCGTTTCGGCAAGCGTGTGGACTTGCTGTACGCCGAACGAGTTGGACTGCACAAACTCGGCGA
>CAYQVN010000324.1:0-2220 GCA_964420895.1 uncultured Nitrospirota bacterium
TCTTAAGATCTTTTCGGTTGATCACGTCTTCTACCACCGCCAGGGAGCCGCAGACATCAGGGTCCTGGTGACTGGCCACGATCAGGGAGATCTCTTCAGGACGGACGACATCAATGACTTTCCGCATGACGATGGAAAAATGAGGGATGGATCCGGGATCAAAGAAAACTACATCCTGGTCATCGATCAGAAGGTAGGGGTTGCAATGAAGGTGGGCCTCCTTATCATAAAATCCGACCCAGAAGATGTCTCGAAGGATATTAAGGGCGTTACTGTAGTCCAGCTCCCGCATCACAATCTCCTCCTTGCACTACTTTTGGGTATTTGTTTGGAAGTTAACGTGGATTCTACTCTTTGTCAAGGGCCGAAGAGTTGTCATCCAAAGGGAATCATTATATGATCCATTTATGGAGAAAAGCCGAAACCAGGCAATGATCATCGGAATAATCTTCCTGTCCCTGATCACTGCATGCCGTCACAAACCATCGGAAGAAGAACAAATTCTCCAACTCATCGAGTCGGTTCGCCAAGCGGCGATGGAAAAGGATCTGTCGGCGATCCTGGAAGTGGTTTCCGAAGATTTCCAGGACCGGAAGGAGCGGGGGAAAAGAGAGATCCAGGGAGTTCTCAGTTTCATCTTCTACCGTTACCGGAGCATCAATATTTCCATCCGTCGAAGTGAAGTGACGGTGGAAGGTGAAAATGGGCAGGCGGTGGTGGATGTGCTTTTTTCGAGAAGCGCAACCATGGATCCTGTATCCGGTTCTCTTCCTTCGGATGTTGCACTTTATAGGTTTGTTATCTCCCTGAAGAAGTCTGCCGGGGTATGGAAGGTCATCGAGGGGAGTTGGGAGAAATGGGGGCACGATCCGGAAGTGGACTGATTCCCCTACTTGCTTCGATTCCCCGGTTTATTGAAAGGAACATGAATGGCTCAGGAAGTCGACCTCTTCATCTTCGATCTTGATGGAACACTGATTGATTCGACCCGGGATATTGCTGATGCCGTAAATTTCACGCTCCGTTATCTTGGTGAACCAACCCTGACGGAAGAGGTCATCGGAAGCCATGTAGGTGACGGTGTTTTGAATCTTCTTCGGAAGTGTCTCAGGGAGCGCCATCAGGAACGGATCAATGATGCCGTATCGGTCTTTCGAAAGCGATACGGCGAACACCTGACCGATGCAACAACCCTTTATCCCGGCGTTCGGAAGACTCTGCAGAACTTCTCCGACAAGAAATCAGCGATCCTCACCAACAAACCGGAAAGATATGTTGACCCTATCCTAAAAGGTCTTGGGATCCGACAGCTCATTGACTACGACCTCGGCGGAGACGGGAAGGTGGTTCCAAAACCTTCAGCAGAACCAGTACAGCAGCTTTTACGGCATTTCAACGTGGAGGCGGGGAGGGCGGTCATGGTGGGAGACAGTGCCGTGGATGTGGAAACGGGGAAACTCGGCGGGATCCTCACCTGTGCCGTGACCTTCGGATTCCGTTCGCGAGCGGAACTGGAGGCAGCCAAACCCGATTTTATTGTTGATCGTTTTGAGGAGTTGATGGAGCTCTTCCGTTGATCTATTCTTCCCCCTTCCTGAAGGGGGACTGAGGGGGATTTAAAACGGGAACACAATCCCCCCTAACCCCCCTTTCACAAAGGGGGGCACAGGGCTTGGGAATATGTTTGAAATGTTTCCCTGGAACCCTCGGCGCCTTGAATCCTTGACCCCGGAACGCTTATGCATTACGAAGAACCCCTTTTCCGTCCCCCCAGTGAGGCCGGGAGTTTGATCCTGCAAATTACCATCGGCTGTTCCCATAACGGCTGTGCCTTCTGTGGGATGTACAAGCAGAAACGGTTCCGGGTCCGTGACCTCCCGGAAATTGTAGATGAGATATGTGAGGCAGGAAAGCTCTGGCCGGCAACACGCAGGGTCTTTCTGGCCGACGGCGATGCCTTTGCCTTGCCCACAAAGCAGCTCTTATCGATCCTCGAACTTCTGAGAGGGACCTTTCCTGAACTTTCCCGTGTCGGCATCTATGTGAACGCATCCAATGTTCTTTCAAAGTCAGAGGAAGAGCTTCATCAACTTATGGAGCAGAAGCTCACGATCGGCTATCTCGGACTGGAGAGCGGGACTCATGAGGTCCTTGAGCGGATGGGAAAGGGGAGCACGGCAGAGGAGATGATTGAGGCCGTTCAACGCTGCCAGGCTGTGG
>CAYQVN010000325.1:0-2213 GCA_964420895.1 uncultured Nitrospirota bacterium
AGCCTTTCTCCGTGCGCTTCGTGGTTTCCGTGGTGAAAGCTTTGCGCTTTTGACTGCTCCATGTTCTGCTTTTCTCTGTGTGCTGGTAATATGCTATTTATTTTGTTTTGCCTTTGATGCTGCCTTTTGCAAGGTTCGTTTTCCTCTGCGCCCCCTGCGCCTTTGCGGTGAATGTTTTTGCTTTCTTAATCAGCCGCTCACCAGGGCTTTCATCTCCCGGACGGCCTGCTCTAATCCCACCAGAACTGCACGGGCGATGATACTGTGGCCGATATTGAATTCCTCGATGGCGGTGATCTCTGCAACGGGTGCTACGTTCTGATAGGTCAATCCATGTCCTGCATGAATGCCGATCCCCACATCACAGGCAATCTCCACGGCCCGAACAATCCGTTTCAGTTCACGTTCACGGCCTCGGGCACTCTGTGCATTGGCATAAAGACCTGTATGAATCTCCACGGCATCGGCCGAAAGTTCTTTCGCGGTAATCACCTGCCGGGGGTCGGGATCGACAAAGAGGCTGACCTCAATATTTTTCTTCCGTAATTTCCGGACAGGCTCTTTTAGCGCTTTTGCCAGAGCAACGGCATCGAGTCCCCCTTCCGTGGTCAGCTCCTGCCGCTTCTCCGGCACCAGACAGACAGCATCCGGTTTTTCTTTCAGGGCGATCTTCACCATCTCCGGTGTCGCCGCCATTTCCAGATTCAGTTTCGACTGTACCACTTGGCGGATCAGTGCCAGGTCCCGGTCCTGGATATGACGCCGGTCCTCTCGAAGATGAATGGTAATCCCGTCTGCACCAGCCAACTCCGCAAGGATTGCCGCTGCCAAAGGATCCGGTTCCGTCGTCAGGCGCGCCTGCCGCACCGTCGCCACATGATCAATGTTGACACCCAGACGTGCCAAAGCATACTCCTTTCTCGTAACAGAAAACCCTACGCCCCAATCGACCGTTGAATGACATCGGCGATGGACTGCGCCATCGCATCAATCGCCCCCTGGTCCGGTCCTTCGATCATGACCCGCGCCTTCGGTTCCGTACCGGAATAGCGGACCAGCACACGCCCTTCCTCCCGGAGTTCTCCCTCCACCCGATGGATCTGGGACTGGACCTCCGGGATTTCTTCGAGAGGCATTTTTTCCCGGACCATTACATTCAAAAGGGTCTGCGGGTAAGTCGTCATCACCGCAGCCAGTTCAGATAGTTTTTTCCCACTCCGTTTCATGAGGGAGAGGACTTGCAATGCCGAAAGAATCCCGTCACCTGTCGTATTGTAATCCATGAAGAGGATATGACCCGACTGCTCACCGCCGAGATTGTATCCGGAGCGGATCATCTCTTCGGCTACATAGCGGTCCCCCACCTGCGTCCGGATGACCCGGACTCCGGCCTGCTTGAGGGCTACCTCCAGGCCCATGTTACTCATCACCGTGGTCACCAGGGTATCGCCCTGCAGAACACCCCGTTCCTTCATGTCAATCGCGGAGAAAACCATCACCGGGTCTCCATTGACTTCCCTTCCTTCCTCGTCGGAAAGGATCACCCGGTCGCCGTCTCCATCAATGGAGATCCCGATATCGGCATGATGTTCCCTCACGGCCTGACAGATCACTTCCGGATAGAGGGACCCGCACTCCTTGTTGATATTGCACCCATCGGGGTGATTCCCTAATACAATCATCTCGGCACCGAGTTCCTGGAAGACAAGAGGCGCCGTTTTGTAGGCCGCCCCGTTGGCACAGTCGACAACAATCTTCAACCCCACCAGATCATGTTCCTTGGGAAAGGCCGTCTTGATATAGGAAACATACCTCCCTTCGGCGTCATCAATCCGATAGGCCTTGCCCACCTCCCCGGCCGTCGGGCGGATGGAGTCAATGTCATCTGAAAAGATGAGCGCCTCCATGTCCGCCTCGATTTCATCGGGAAGTTTGGTCCCCTCGGCGGAAAAGAACTTGATCCCGTTGTCCTGATAGGCATTGTGGGAAGCGGAGATTACCACTCCGGCATCTGCCCGGAGGTTCTTCGTTAAAAAAGCAATGGCCGGCGTCGGGAGGGGACCGACGAGAAGGACATCAACTCCCATGGAACAGATTCCGGACATGAGAGCGCTTTCCAGCATGTACCCGGAGAGCCGTGTATCCTTCCCGATAATGATCTTATGCCGTCCCTCTTTAGATTTTTTAAAAATATGTGCCGCCGCCCGTCCAAG
>CAYQVN010000326.1:0-2180 GCA_964420895.1 uncultured Nitrospirota bacterium
CTCCACGATACTCGCCAGAGCATCAATAAACATGGGATCCGTGTTGAGGGATTCGATGCGGCGGTATTCCACAATGCCACGCTCCAAGGCTAAATCGCGGTAGAGCATATCAATCTCGTAAAGGGTCTCGATATGGTCGGAGACGAAGCTGACGGGGACCATGAGAAGGGCGCGCTTTCCCGCCCCTGCAAGACGATCGATCACCTCTTCCGTTCCGGGACGCATCCATTGAACGGGTCCGCTTCGACTCTGAAATGCGAGATGATGCGAAACCGGTCCCACCCGGTCGAGGACCCCCCGGACGGTCTTCTCAATCTCCGCGAGATAGGGATCTCCCTCGTCGATCATCTTCTGTGGGAGGGCATGTGCAGAAAAGATGACCTCCACCTCTTCCCTGAATTCTTCTGAAAAGGAAGCAAGCCCTTCCCGAACCTTGACTGACAGGGCATCGAGATAACCGGGATGGTCACACCAGCTCTGCACGGCAATATACTCCTGCTTCTTCCCCGCACCTTTTAGGGCCCGGTCGAGATCGTTCAGGCTGGATCCTGTGGTGGTGCGGGAATAATGCGGGTAGAGAGGAAGAGCGATGACCTGATCGGCCCCTTCCTGTGCGACGGCAACAAGGGCATCGGCTGCAGAGGGAGAGGTATAGCGCATAGCCATCCGGACTGTGGCATTGAACCCGGAGGCACGAAGCTTTTCCTGCAAGGCATCGCCTTGTTCACGGGTTATCTTCAGCAGGGGAGAGCCGCCGCCGATCTTGCGGTAGTTTTCGATGACACTCTTCAAACGGAAATGAACGATCAACCGGGAAAGGACCGGTTGGAGGGGGAGTCGGATGATTTCCCGGTCGGAAAAGAGGCGAAGGAGAAAGGGACGTACATCCTCCAGTGTTTCCGGGCCCCCGAGATTAAGGAGAATGACGGCGATCTTCTGGGACATTACCCGCTCTTCTTGCTGTAACGATGAACGGCATCAATGAAGGCCTTGGCATTGGCCTCCGGCGTGGGAGGCAGAATCCCGTGGCCGAGATTGAAGATGTGCCCCGGGGCGCCGCCGACCCGGTCGAGGATCTCCTTGACCCGACCCTCGATCTCCGGGATCGGTGCAAAGAGCGCCGTGGGGTCGAGGTTCCCCTGTACGGCGATCTCGGGTCCCAAGATCTTCCGGGCTTCATCAATATTGATGCGCCAGTCGACTCCGACCACGTCCGATCCGGCCTCCTTGATCTTCGATAAAAGTGCCGATCCGGTCCCCACATAATGGATCACCGGAACCCCCTCGCGGTTCAGCCCCTCGATAACCCGCCGGGTATAGGGCAGAGCAAAGGTCCCGTAGTCGCCGGGAGAAAGGATCCCTCCCCAGGAATCAAAGATCTGGACGGCCTGAGCGCCGGCGGCGATCTGGGCATTGAGGTAACGAGTCACCGTATCGGTGATCTTATCCATCAACGCGGCATAGAGATCAGGCTCCTGGTACATGAGGCTCTTGAGGTGGATATAGCTTTTTGAACCGCCTCCTTCGACCATATAGCTCGCCAGAGTAAAGGGGGCACCGGAGAACCCGATGAGGGGAACCTTCCCTTCCAGTTCACGCCGGAGCAGCCGTACGGCATCCATCACGTAAGGGACTGACTCCTCCGGATCGGGAACGCGGAGCGCATCGATCTGTGCCCGGTTCCGGATCGGATCAGGGAAGAGAGGCGCCGGGGTGAATTGGAGTTCCATCCCCATCGGTTCGATGGGGATCAGGATATCGGAAAAAAGAATGGCCGCATCGACGCCCACTTCGTTCACGGGGAGCATTGTCGCCGCCGCCGCCAGTTCCGGTGTTTTGCACATGGTCAGGAAATCCGCCTTCTTCCGCAGTGCCCGGTAACTCTCCAGAAAGCGGCCTGCCTGCCGCATCATCCAGACCGGCGTCATCTCCACCGGTTCGCACCGGCAAGCCCTTAAAAACAGATCGTTGAATGCCATCTTTCCTCCTTACAGTGCTTGGGGGACTGCAAAGTACTGCATTTCACCGCAGAGACGCAGAGGTCGCAGAGAAAAGCTTTTTACAATACATATCTTCCAGCGATGCATGATTCTTTCTGCACTCCCTGACCGTCCTCTGCCTTCCTTCCGGTTCTCTTCGCCTGGTTTGTTGTTGTCAAGCATTTTGCCTTTTCTTTGGCT
>CAYQVN010000327.1:0-2151 GCA_964420895.1 uncultured Nitrospirota bacterium
GACAGGATATACAAACCCCTTCTCCTCGGCGGGGAGAAGGCCGGGATGAGGGGGGGAAGTTGGTTTTTGGTTGACCGCCGAATACTGAAGACCTCCCAAATCGATTTTTCTTTCTTTGCGATCTTAGCGGACTTTGCGAGAGGCAGGTTTTAAAAGCAACCTTCTTTCTCGTAGGACGCCAAGGGCGCAGCGTAGGACATAAATGGCGTAGGGCAAACACATTTTACTGCAGAGGCAATCAATGATGGAAGGCCTGTCGGAAAATGCCCGTCTCATTCTTCAGCAACGTTATCTCCAGCGGAACGCCCAGGGGAAGGTGACGGAGACGCCTGAGGAGATGTTCGCCCGGGTGGCCCGCCATGTGGCGAAAGGCGAGGGGAACGCTCGCCGGGGTCCCTCTCCGGAAGAGGTGGAGGAGAAATTCTTCGAGGTGATGACGGATCTCGATTTTCTTCCCAACTCGCCGACCCTGATGAATGCGGGGACCCGGCTGGGACAGCTGGCAGCTTGCTTTGTCCTGCCTGTGGACGATTCGATGAAGGGGATCTTTCGGGCCGTCTCGGAGATGGCCGTGATCCACCAGTCCGGCGGTGGGACGGGGTTCTCCTTTTCCCGTCTCCGTCCGGAAGGGGATGTCGTAAAATCTACGGGCGGGGTTGCCTCGGGGCCGGTCTCCTTCATGCAGGTCTTCGATCGTGCCACAGAAGTCGTGAAACAGGGGGGGCGGCGGCGGGGCGCCAACATGGGGATCCTCCGGTTTGATCATCCCGATATCCTTGACTTCGTGGAGGCCAAAGACTCCCCCGATGGGTTTACCAACTTCAACCTTTCCGTGGCGGTGACGGACCGGTTCATGAAAGCGGTGAAGTCGGGTGGTTCGGTTACTCTGATCAATCCCCGGTCCGGCAGGGAGGTTGCACGGATCGACGCCACACGTCTTTTTGAACGGATCACCGCCCTGGCCTGGAAGACGGGTGATCCGGGGCTCCTCTTTGTCGATGCGGTCAACCGGAAGAACCCGCTCATGGAGCTGGGAGAACTGGAGGCGACCAACCCCTGCGGTGAACTCCCTTTGTACCCTTATGAAAGCTGCAACTTAGGCTCGATCAATCTTTCCCACATGGTCCGAGGGGTGCGGGTCGATTACAAAAAACTCCGCCATGTGATCGAAATCGGCGTCCGGTTCCTTGACAACATCATCGACTTGAACCGTTACCCGATCCCGAAGATCAAGAAGGCGACCCTGGCCAACCGGAAGATCGGCCTGGGGGTAATGGGGTTCGCCGAGATGCTGATCCAACTCGGTTTTCCCTATGACTCGGACAAGGCCCTGCGTCTGGCGACCCGTCTCATGCGCTTCATCACGGAGGAGGCCCGCAAGGCCTCGGCACAACTGGCCCGGGAGCGGGGTCCCTTTCCGAACTTTTCCGTCAGCCGTTACAAGAAGGAGGGGTTCCCGCAATTGCGCAACGCTACGGTGACCACCGTCGCCCCGACCGGCACCATCGGAATTATCGCCGGTACGACGAGCGGGATCGAGCCCCTCTTTGCCGTCTCCTTCTATCGCCGGGTCCTCGACGGGAAACGACTTATGGAGATGAATCCCCTCTTCGAGCGGATTGCCGGGCGGAAGAAGATCCTCTCCGACGGTTTGCGAGAGGAGATTCTCCGGCAGGGAAGCATCCAGGGATTCCGGAAGATCCCCCGGGAGATTCGCCGCCTCTTCCGCACCGCCATGGACATCGCCCCGGAGCATCATGTCCGGATCCAGGCAGCCTTTCAGAGACACACGGACAACGCCGTTTCCAAGACGGTCAACCTTCCGGAGGATGCGACGCCCGAAGATGTGCGCAAGGTCTATCTGCTGGCACATTCCCTGAAATGCAAGGGAGTTACCGTCTACCGCTACGGGAGCCGCAGGGGGCAGGTGCTGAATCTCATGGACGGGCGCAAAACGGGGGAGGTCTCGGTGGGGCAGGAATACGATGGGGGCTGCCGGATCTGCGGCGCCTGAGTCCATCCGCATCTACTTGATCTTTAAAACCCGGCATTCTGGGCCGGGCCATAGGCAGACAGGCTTTGCCTGAAATGTTTGCTGGATGTTTTTACCCCACTTTGTAAAAGGGGGGCAAGGGGGGATTTTGTTGTTTG
>CAYQVN010000328.1:0-2146 GCA_964420895.1 uncultured Nitrospirota bacterium
GTTGACAGGGGAAAAGCCCAGCCATTATAATGAATTAGAAGTATCGATGATTTCTTGCGGACCGTCCTTGCCGGCGTTCGCCCATCTGGAAAGTCGAAAGCTCCATGTCTTCTAAATCGTTCTTTTCGCAGAAACGTTTCCCGGTACTCATGCGCTCCTTTCAGAAGATTCATTCTTCATTGACCCGGTCCGTCGTAATTGAAGCAATCCTGAAGGAAGGCTCCATTCTTTCGGGGGGTGCCGGGATGGCCCTGGTCCTTTTCCGGGAGGGCAGCAACGAATCCTGCGAGGTTTTTTCACGGGGATTGAGCGAGACCTTTACCCAGGGCATCCCAGTTTTGACCCGGGAGAAGGTGCAGGATCTGGTGAGCATCAATGGTCGGGCTTTCTTCCTTGATCTTCCCGGTTGTCAAAAGGAAGAGATTCAATCGACCTACTGTTTTTCTCTTGCCGCAGGTGAGGGGGGAAAGGGGGTTCTCTACTTCTTCCGTTTTCAGAACGGTGCCTTCCCGGAAGAAGAGGTTGAACTGATGCGGCTCTTTGCCGATGAAGCCGGGTCCGCCCTGAGCAATACCGCCCTCTTCCATGAAAAGGAGCGTCAGATCCGGCAGTTGAATATCCTGAATGAGGCGACTCTCTCCCTTTCGTCGGAGCCAACCCTCGACTTTCTCTTTCAGAAACTGACCGATCATGCCCAGTTTCTGCTGCGGAGTGAAGCGGCCCTGCTGTTTCTGGTCAAGGAGGATTTGCAGGGGATTGATCAAGCCTATTGTGCCGGAGAGATGGCAGTAGAATCGATCGACCTCTCAGCGGGTGTGGGAGAGAGCCTGTCGAGTGTTCTCATTTCCCAGCATGTCATGAATCTGCAGCCCGAGGACCTGGAAAAGAAGACCCTTGATCTCCCCTTTCCCATCGAGGGGATTCGTCATCTCATGGCCGTTCCGGTCATGCACCTGGAATCGTTAAACGGTTTGTTGATCTTGATCAATCGAGGAAAGGGCGGCCCCTTTGTCCGGCAGGATGAGGATCTGATCATGACCTACACCTTCCAGACCGGGCTCGCCATCGAAAACGCCCGTCTTCAGGAACACACCCGGAGGCTTGCGATTACCGACGGCTTGACGGGTATTTTCAATCACCGGGAGTTCCAGCGTCGTCTGGAAGAGGAGATCAAACGGTGTACCCGTTACGAGCGCAGCTGCAGTCTCCTGATGCTCGATATCGATCATTTCAAGCATTTCAATGATACCTATGGTCACCCCGTGGGGGATCAGGTGTTAAGCGAACTTGCCGGGATTCTTCAGCAGAGTACCCGGGAAATGGACGCCCCCGCCCGGTACGGTGGCGAGGAGTTTGTTGTGATCCTTCCCGAAACGGAGGGGGAAAAGGCTGAAGTGGTTGCGGAGCGCATCCGCAAGGCCATTGAGGCGATGGAAATCTCTCCTTCCGGGGGTGAGGCGTTGCGCATCACTGTCAGCATTGGAGTTGCCGCCTATCCCGAGAATGCAACAAGTCGTGAGGAGTTAATCGGTCACAGTGACCAGGCCCTCTACATCGCAAAACGTTCGGGACGCAACCGGATCTGCCGCTATGAGGAGAACATGGAGGATGTGTCGGTGGGGGAGGGTTCCTGAATATAATTCCCAACCGATGGGGGTCAGACATTGATAATTGGTTATTGGTTCCAAATGCATAAGAGAAATAACCAATTATCAATGTCTGACCCCCATCGGTTGGTGCATCCTTTACTTCTTCGGCTTCACACGGATCTTCCCGGTGGGATCCTCGATGATCCGTCCGATCCGGTGGGCAGCGAGGGTCCCCACCTTCTGAAGTTCTTCGATCAGCTTGTTACTTTCCCCTGCATCTACGGCGATAAGCAATCCCCCTGAGGTCTGGGCATCGCAGAGGATGAGACGGTCGATCTCGGAAACTTCCTCGTCCCAGAGAACGTCCCCTTCGAGAAATTTCAGGTTGGCCTTCGTTCCACCGGGGATATATCCTTTCCGGGTCAGTTCCGGGAGCGAGGGGATCAGGGGTACTTGATCAAACCAGATTTCTGCTCCGACCTTCGAGGCTGCTGTCATCTCATGGAGGTGTCCTAAAAGGCCGAAGCCGGTCACGTCGGTCACGGCATGAGGGGAGA
>CAYQVN010000329.1:0-2127 GCA_964420895.1 uncultured Nitrospirota bacterium
CTTTTTATAACAATACGTTACAATTATTTATCAACCAAACAACCGGACAGCAGTGATAGCATATTAAGATATGATAACAGCTCCCCAGCCCCACACACAGCAAGAATTATACCTTGTGATTAGATTTTATGCCAAAATACAACTGAAAGATATGATTGTCAAGAATTTCATGAATGCATGGTTTCATGTTCCGAAAGATCCTGCTACCTGTCCCCTGCACCCTTCATTGTGAAGGCCGGACCTGGTAATTGACGATCTTCTCTGCGCCGGCGATCCGGAAGAGGGGGTCTTTCCCGATCAGTTCCCGGAGCCGTTCCACGGGAACGTGATTATAAAAGACAGGTGTTAGATACGATCCGTTTTCATTCGAGCCGATCAGGAATCGTTTCAGGGTGGGGTCCTTCTCAACAATCCTCGTGAGGGGGAGCCTTTCGTAAAGGCGGAGAAAGACGTTGACCACTACTTCGTCGGGCGCGGCCTTCCGGAAGAAGTCGAGTTTTTCACGGAGGGTCTCTTCGTCTTCGTGGGGGAAGCCGGCCAGAAAATCGATACTGACGCGGATCCCCCAATCCCGGCAGAGAGAGATCATCGATTCCACGTCCTTCCAGTAGGCGGGATCCTTTCGCAGGGTATCGACGGAGAGGGTGACAAGGTAGGCGCCGGTACGCTTCAGCAATGCAAAGAGGCGGTCGTTGAAGTTCCCCGGCTTCATGTAGAGTCCCCATTGCAGGCCGAGTTCGGCCTGGTCCATGGCCTCCAGCAGGTCGATGCAATAGGCAAGGTTCTCGTTGAACTCGGTGTCGCAGAGATGGAGATGATGAAATCCCCGCTCCGTGAGTTGTTGCAGTTCATTGATCACATGAACGGTCTCCCGGAAACGGGTCGGCGATTTCGCCTCGATGCAATAGGCACAACTTGAAGAGCATCCCTTGTGGGTCTCGAAACCGGGAAGGCCGTCCTTTTTCAGGTAGGTCGGATAGGAGACCACCTCGCAGCGTTGAGGAGTGACACTTCGAGGGGGAGCGCCCCGGATCACCTTGCCTGTTTCTTGACGCAGGTCTCTTTGCCTCAGGAGCGCCGGCAACGTCTCTTCGCCAGGGCCTACAATTGCGAGATCGGCCCCGACGTACTGCAGGATCCCTGCGGGGTCGGCAGGGAGGGCAGAGCCTCCGATGATCACGGACGCATCGGTCAGTCGCTTCAGATGCAAAATCACTTCCCGGATTTCCGGAAGGAAATAATCGGGATTCGGATAAAGGACGGAATCAACGTTACGGATGGTGAGACCGACGGCATGGGGGGCAAAGGTGTCGATTGTCTTCTCAAGCGCCCCGAAAGGATCCTCTGCAAAACAGAGGTCGAGGACCTCGACGTCAAAGGACTCCCGTTGCAGGGCGTGGGCCAGGTATTCCAGCGCCAACGGAATGACCGGGGGATGGTGATACCGGTTCGGGTTGACGAGGAGGATTCTTGTCCCGGAAGGTTTCATCGATGTTGCCGCTCCATCATGATTCATCTTACGTCGACGGCGTCTGAAGGAGTTTACCCCAAAGCCCTACGATTTGACAAGAACCAAGGGGAAGATATAATGAAAAAATGCAGGATCTGTCTCGCCCAACTTCCGGAAAGGACTCGATATGAAACGTGCCGCAGTTCTTTTGACCTTTTTTATCCTTGTGGCAACGCCCATCATGGGAGCTCCTTTCAACGCAACTCAGAAAAGTCTTTTGCGCACGATCGATTCCGTGAAGGTCGCCGGGGCCGACCTGGCAGCCCTATCCGGTGGAAGTATCCCTCTCCTTCGCCTCTTTGCCTTTCGGAATGAACACTTTCAAGCCATTCCTTTCCAGGTCGACCAGAAGGACTCCAGGGGAGAATGGGTCTGGGATGTTGCCTGGCGGGACGGGCAGACTCACGATGACCAGGACCCGGAAGGCGAATCGCTCCTGGACGGGAATGATCACCTCGTCTTCCTCGCCGGAGATACGGGGAGCCGTGCGCCTTTCCCAACGGATGGGATCGACGCCGCAAAAGTTCTGGAAATCGAGGTGGTCGACCCCGTGGACCACGGGCAGGGCTGGGTCTCTCTCGGCCGTTTGTGCGACAACGCAACCGCGCTCGACGGCA
>CAYQVN010000330.1:0-2121 GCA_964420895.1 uncultured Nitrospirota bacterium
TCCCTCCGATGGGTGGCGCGACTCATAGCGCGCGCCCCCCAAAAGCAGTTTTGAGGCAGTCGCCTCGGGCGGGGTCCCGCCTCAAGGTGGACCGGAACATCAAGGTTGTCTTAAGCCTCGGGTTACAGGATGTGACCATTCCCGAAGTGCTGGGGATGTCTCTGGGAAAGGCGGAAGTCGTCCTGAAAGCGCAGGGTTTGACCGTCGGCCGGTTGACACGGGCCTTTTTCCCCGGTGCGGAACCGGACACGGTCCTCTCCCAGAACCCCGATCCCCAAAGGACCCACCTGAAAGAAAATCGTGTCGATCTTCTGGTCAGCCGAGGGCCCCGTCCGTTGGCCTATCGGATGCCGGACCTGATCGGCAAAGACTTCAATTCCACCCTTTCAAGGCTTGAGGCTGCGGGACTGATGGTCGGCAACGTCCGCTATGAGGAATACGAAGGCGTATCCGAAAACCGGATCATCAACCAGACGCCGGCCTTCGGTTATCCCGTGGATCGGGCCCGCCCGGTGACACTCGTCGTGAGTCGGGAAGGACGACAACGATCGGCGGCACCGATCACCCGGACTCGATTCCGCTACCGGATCCCCTTCGGTTTTCTCCCCGTGACGGCGGATGTATTTGTTGAGGATCGCAAGGGTCGACGGCGGGTTTTCTCGGGACGGAAATTTCCGGGGACAATGCTGGAACTTCCCCTTGAGGTGCAGGGGGAAGCGGTGGCGGAGGTCTATCTCAACGGGCGAAAGGTTCAGACGAGGGAATACCGTTAGAACCTTGCACCTATATCCGTGCACCGAGCCTTAAGCGGTGGGACTCGTGGAGAAGGGCTTCAATCGTTGTTCCGTTGTCGGGAAAGACGGCATAACCGAATTTGAGCTGTAGATCCATGGACACCAGCGGAGAGGCGTCCTTCTTCTTCTGCTGACGAATCGACCGGGTTAATCGCGTCGTCAGGTCGTGGATCTCTTCCAGGGACTCGGGGAAGAGGATCTCGAATTTCTGAGGCCCCGTTCGGGCCAGGGTATCATACTCACGGATATTTTCCTGCAGGATGGAACTGATTTCCACGATCAGGCTGTTCCGCGTCTCCACATCCAGGGCCATACTCCCGCTTTTTTCATAACTCCAGCAGAGGGTGAGGAGAATGAATCTCCGTTCGTATCGTCGGGAACGGTTGATTTCGTTTTCGATCTCCCGTTGCAGGGCACTTTCGTTGGCCAGGCCCGTCAGGTTGTCACAGTTCCGGACGACCTGTGCCCGATCGCTTTGTTGCACATTGACGATCGCCTTTTCTACATAGTGGACGAACTTTTTGAAGATTTCCAGGTCCTCTTTGCCGAAGGAAGTGGCGTGAAAGGAGCCTTTCGGAATCTTGTCGTAGATAGAGAGAATGCCGCGGACCTCCCCCTGTTCCATCAAGGGCATGGCCACAACGGATTTGACGACCCGTCCGAATGATTCGTATCCTTCCGTCTCGCCGAGATCGTGGATATATAGCGGCTTCCGACCGAGTTCTACCTGGGTGGAGATCTCCGCATCGAGTTCAAAGACCCGGTCCTGGATCTCTTCCTCCCACATGGAATAGGTGGACCGGATCTCCATCCCGCCATCGGCCCCCTTGAGACGGAGGATACAGCCGTCGGCATCCATGATCATGGCCGCCGAGGGGGGAACCAATTCCAGGAGTTTTTTCAGGTCCATAATCGAAAGGATATTGATCCCCGCCTCATTGATGGCCTCGATCTTTGTGGCCCGCAGATAGGCGTTGTCTTCTTTCTGGGCGCTTTTGACGGCGTTGGAGAGGTGCCGGGCGATGTCCCGGAGGAGCATCTCCTCCTCCTCGGAAAGTCCTTCCGTCGAGATTAATTGAATATTCATGACGCCGGTAATCTCCCCTTCGGCGACCAGAGGAATCGACATAAAGGCTTTCTTGGCCTCCGGGTCTATACTCGGGTACTCCTTGAGGATCACGACCTCCTGCTCCCGCGCCGCCCATCCGTCGATCCCTTCGTGCAGTTGGATGCGGTTCTGATCGGTGGGTGAAAAGTTTTTCAAGCTGCTGGCTTTGAGGGTGAGTTCCCGGGTGTTGGTGTCGAAGAGATAGATCGAACAGACGCT
>CAYQVN010000331.1:0-2115 GCA_964420895.1 uncultured Nitrospirota bacterium
ATGCAACATGCCGCATGAAATACGTCACCGAATTTACGAATTAGAGCACTAAGGGGCTCTCTTCGGTCTCTTTCCCCTCCATCAGTACCGGTGCATACCGTTTTCCTATTGAAAAGGCCGCCCGGATTGCACTGAACACGGTCCGGGATTTTCTGAAAGAGCACGAGATGGAGGAGGTCCGATTTGTTCTCTTCTCGGAGAGGGACCTGGTTGTCTATGTGGAGGCATTGGAGGAGGTCCTGGGGAATGGCTGAAGGGCAGAGAAATTCTCTTTTTCTTAATCTTAATCTTACTCTTAATCGGATGTTTTTGAAAAAGATGGAGTAAGATTAAGAACAAGAATGCTTGACAACAATAAACCTGCAAAGAGAGATTACGGAGACCATGGGGAAAACAACGTCCCCCCTCACCTCGATCCTCTCCCCGGGGGGAGAGGAGGAAACATCCTCTGAACCGGAATAGCCCCTTCTCCCACCTCGGGGGGAGAAGGTTGGGATGAGGGGGACAGGAGCTGAAAGCTGACCACTGATACCTGATGGCTGGGGTTCAGAACCGATTGTCCCCCCCTAACAGATCGCCCAGCCCGCCGAGGATTGAACCCTGTCCTTTGCGGGTGCCGCCCATCCGGGGGACGGAGGCGATGATCCGGTCGGCCAGACGGGAAAAGGGGAGGGACTGGAGCCAGACCCGCCCCGGGCCGGTAACGCTGGCGAAGAAGATCCCTTCACCGCCGAAGAGGGTGTTCTTGATTCCGCCGACAAATTCGATGTCGTAGTCGACGCCTGACTGCAGGGCCGCGATGCACCCCGTATCAATTCGCATTTTCTCTCCCGGTTTCAGTTCCCGTTCGATGATCGTTCCGCCGGCGTGAACAAAGACGTATCCGTCTCCCCGGAGCCGCTGGAGGATGAATCCCTCGCCGCCGAAGAGTCCCACACCCAGTTTTTTCTGAAAAGCGATCTCGACTGCGACTCCCTTGGCGGCGCAGAGGAAGGCGCTCTTCTGGCAGAGCAGCTCTCCACCGAGGTCGGAAAGATCGAGGGCGATGATCTTTCCGGGGTAGGGCGCCCCGAAGGCGACCCGCTGTTTGCCTCCCCTCCGGTTGGTATAGGCCGTCATGAAGAGGGATTCTCCCGTGAGGACTCGTTTCCCTGCACCGAAGATCTTTCCCATGATGCTTTCCGATTCCTTACTCCCGTCACCGAAGATCGTCTGCATTTCGATACCGGAATCCATGTACATCATGGCGCCTGCCTCGGCGATGGCCGTCTCGTTGGGATCGAGTTCGATCTCGGCGAACTGCATGTCGTCGCCGTAGATCTCAAAATCAATTTCGTGGGCTGACCGGAAGGCGGGCGAGCTGCTCTGGGCGAGAACAAAGCCCTTCCCCTTGAGAAACTTCAGGAAGGAGTCGTATCGGTCTTCCTTGAGTTGATACTTCTTACAAAGGGCCTCTTTGTCCATCCCGCCGTTGTAGTCGGAGACGAAACGTTTATACTTGTACATCAGTTCCTTGTCGGCCATTTTTTCTTCTCCTTCTATGGATCAAAAGGTTACCTTCGGTGCTTCCTTCTCCCCTTCGGGGACTTCATAGTATTCCGCCTTCTCCACCCCGGCCAGGGCGGCAAAGAAGCGTCCGAAGAAGGTCCGGGTGAAAATGTTCAGCCCTTTCACCGAATCGTTGTACCGTTTCCGTTCCACGGCGATCCGGTTCTCCGTCCCCTCGAGACTGTCCTGGAGCTTGAGGAAGGACTGGTTTGCCTTGAGGTCCGGGTACTGTTCCCGAAGGAGAAGCAGTCGTGACAGTACTCCCTCCAGTTGGTTCGAGGCATTGATCTTCCCTTTCACGCCCTTGGCCTGAAAGTATTGCGTCCGGGCGTCGGCGATATGCTCGAAGAGTTCCTTTTCGTGCTTGGCGTACCCCTTGACGGTCTGCACCAGGTTGGGGATCAGGTCGTAGCGGCGCTTGAGCTGATTTTCCACCTGGGCCCAGCTTCCCTTGACTCCCTCGTCCAGGGCCACGGCGTTATTGTATCCTTTCTTCACCCAACTGAAGGCCATGAAGGCGAAGAGCAGAATGATTGCCAGGATGATCAATACGGTTTTCATGGTTTT
>CAYQVN010000332.1:0-2102 GCA_964420895.1 uncultured Nitrospirota bacterium
TCCGCCGGGCGATCAAGGCCGTTCTGCCGCCCTACGACAATCAGGCCGATGCGGACTTTATTGAAAAGATAGTCGGCAAGGACCGGAAGGGAAACGACCTCGTCCGGAAGATCTATTTTGGTAAGAAGGGTGCAAATCTTGTGGGGCGTGCCTTTCTTGTTGTGGCACCTGACGGGTACGGCGGCGCCATTGAGATAATGATGGGTGTTAATCCTGCTGGAACGATTACGGGGATTGAAATCATCAGCCATTCCGAGACGCCCGGATTGGGGGCCAAGATCGGGAAGACTGAAACATGGCCCGGTCGTGGAAGCGGTGCAGGCGGACTGATCGGGAAGTCCCTAAAAAATAATCTGAATGTAAAAAAGGATGGTGGAGAGATCGACCAGATTACCGGCGCCACCATTTCTCCCCGGGCGGTCGTCAAGGCGGTCCGGAAAGGGCTCGAATTCTATCAGAAGGAATTCCCGGAGAAACAGTCATGAAAGCGATGCAGGAATTTACCCGAGGCCTCTGGAAGGAGAATCCCACCTTCCGCCTCCTGCTCGGGATGTGCCCGACCCTGGCGGTAACGACCAGCGCCGTCAACGGTTTCGGCATGGGCGCGGCGACTCTGGCGGTCCTGGTCTGCTCCAATCTGGTCGTCTCCCTCTTGCGGAAGGTGATTCCCAAGCGTGTCCGAATCCCCGCCTTCATTGTCGTGATCGCCTCCTTCGTGACCGTTGTTGACCTGATGATGAACGCTTTCGCCCACGATCTCCACAAGTCTCTGGGACTTTTTATTCCGCTCATTGTTGTAAATTGTATTATTCTGGGACGTGCGGAGGCCTTCGCCTCCAAATACGGAATTTTTTATTCCGTCATTGACGGTCTTGGGATGGGTGTTGGTTTTACCCTCTCCCTCACACTCCTCGGAAGTGTCCGGGAATTTCTGGGGAACGGATCGCTGTTAGGGGTAGCCCTCCTCGGGAAAGGCTACCTCCCCATGTTGTTAATGATTCTTCCGCCCGGTGCCTTTATCATGCTCGGTTTTCTGATAGCTGCCATGAACCGGCTGGAACGGAAGCGTTCTTAGTTTTCCGGTCCGCTCTGCCTTCATTTTTTATATCGTTTTCCCAAAGAGGTGCTTATGTCGAATTCAAAGATGCGCGTTATTCCTCTTTTTTCCCTGATCCTGGTCTGCCTGATCCTGTTGGCTGCCTGCGGAACCATCGAAGATAAACGGGAGAAATATCTCAACCGGGGGGAAAAATACTTCAGCGAAGAGAAATACAAAGAGGCCCTCATTGAGTTCAAGAATGTCCTCCAGATCGATCCGAAATATGCGGAGGGGTACTATCAACTCGCTCGGACCTACCTCCGGCTGAAACAGCCCCGCCTGGCCTATGGGAGCCTTCTCAAAACTGTGGAACTGAATCCCGGGCACCTTGATGCCCAGGTTACGATTGGAGAAATTCTACTCCTTTCCCGCCAGACCGGTGACGCCTTGGAGAAGGCGGAACTCGTCCTGGAGAAAGATCCGGACAACGTCAGGGCGCTTCAGTTGAAAGGGAACTGTCTGGTAGTGAAGGGCGACCTCGATGGTGCCTTGACACAGGGGGAGGCCCTCCTGAAGCAGGAACCCGAATCGGTAGAGAAGCGACTCTTCCTGGTCCAGGTCTATCAGCAGCAAAAGGAAATGGAGAAGGCCGCGGCCCTGCTGAAGGAGGCTAATGAACTCGACCCGAAGAATATCAAAGTCCATATCGCCCTGATGCGATACTACCTCCTCAATGAACAACCTGAAAAGGCGGAGACAACGGTAAAAGAAGCGATGGAGATCGAGCCGGAGAACAGTGAACTCCTCTTGCTACTGGCGAATCTCTATCAGAGGCAGGGGAAAGAGTCCGATGTAAAGGATGTGCTGCGCCAAGGGGTGGAGCGCTTTCCTGAGAATCTGAATTTCCGTACCTCCCTGATGAAATTTTATCTGTCCAAGAAGAGGGAGGAAGACGCCCTTGCCCTTGTGGCAGGATTTATCGATCAGTTTCCCGGGGGTGCCGGAGAGAGAAACCACGCCGGCGATCTTTATCTGGTGTTGTAAATATCGTGCGAGAAGGGCC
>CAYQVN010000333.1:0-2092 GCA_964420895.1 uncultured Nitrospirota bacterium
CGATCCATCCCGATTTTCTTTGTCATCCCTACTCCACCGGCCAATTCTACATGAAGGGGAACTATGGAGGGACCGTCGAATCGGACCGGCCTCTCTTTTATCTGACCCTGCGGGGACCGCAGGAGAATTCCCTCGATCGGTCCCTGCAAAGACAGGCGGAAGAAACCGGTGTGCAGTTCCGCTTCAATCGACGCTGTACACCGCAGGAAGGTGAAATTGTCGCCACCGGACCTGCCCGGCCCAATGTCCTGGCCAGCGGTGTCACCTTCCGTACCGATCTGCCCGACACCATCGTGGCCACCCTGAACAACGAGATTGCTCCCTGGGGCTATGCCTATCTGCTGGTTCGAAAGGGCCGAGGCACCCTGGCGAGCGTCTACTACCGGGATTTCCGAAAAGGATTCGACTTTCTCGACCGGAGTATCCGCCACTTCCAAAGGAAGGGCCCTTTTGCCATGGAAGAAACACATCGCTTCACGGGGTATGGAAACTTTACACCCGCTACAACGGCGGTCCATCAGGGTCGGCTCTACGTGGGGGAAGCGGCAGGATTCCAGGATTTTCTCTTCGGCTTCGGTATCCGTTATGCCCTGACCTCAGGCTATCTGGCCGCCCACAGCATCATTGAGAACCGGGACTATGATACCCTCTGGCAGGAAACCCTCGGGAAGCGACTCGCCACATCTCTGTCAAACCGGTACCTCTACCAGACCTTCGGCAGTCTGGCACATCGTTTCATTATCTGGAGAACCACCCGGGGCAATCCATGGCGATTCATGCACCGTTTTTACAATTCCTCCACAACCCGGATGCTGGCCTGCCGGCCCGCTGCACGGTGGCTTGCCGGGACGCCGGGAGGAAAACCTTTACCCTGGAAAGAGGAATGCTTATAATGCGGGGAAAACCGGCCTGGAAAATATTGTAAGATCTTTCAACGAGGAGGGGTTATGAAAAGACATATTCTGGTGATCAACCTGGTCCTGTGTCTCTGCCTGACAGGATTCGTCCAGCCGTCCTTTGCCGACTGGAATTACACCTTTATTCCAACGGCATCGCTCAATCTCGAATACGATTCGAACGTCTTTTTCACCAATCGGAATGAAGAAAGCGATTTCAACTATCAGGGGACGATTAATCTTCCTGTCCATGCCACAGCCCCCGACACAGACCTCTCCCTGGCCTATCGTGCGACCCGTTTCCAGTACCTCAACCTGGAAGGAACCGATTTCGGCAATCACTTTCTCACCTTCGGGGCAAGCCATGCGCTCACCCCCCGCCTGAAGGCCACCTTATCGGACCGCTACTCCATCACCAAGGATTCGGACCGGGTCCTGCGGTCCGGTTCGATTGAGGGGGAGACAGGGATCATCGTGGAACGGTCCAAACGAAAATCGAATTCCATTACGGGAAGTATCGACTACTCCCTCACACAACGTTCTTCGCTCAGCCTCAGCGGAACGGATTCCTTCTACCGCTATTCCCGTCCGGAACAATATGACTCCACTTCCAACGGGGGTACAATCTCCTACAACTATGTACTGAGCCCACAGGACACCCTCTTCACCTCCTTCTCCTACTATGAAAGCAATTATGAGAGGAGCGAGCGACAGCTCAAGGAGAACGCCGTCTATACCTTCAACGGTCTCTTCAATGAACTCCTCTTCTTCTCCGAGTTTGACCGCTCCCGGAACACTTCGGCCCACCTGGGTATCACCCACCATTTCTCCCCCACTTTGGAGACCACCCTTTATGCCGGAGCGAGAAGAACAAAGAACACAACCCTCCTGCTGAATCTAGAGGAGAACCCCGGAAACTCTGTGACAATCTCCAACGCCCTCTCCAATACCTTCGTGCAGTACACATTGACCAAGGCAGACGGATCTACAGCAAAACCTCTTGAACTGGCGGACAGTACCGGGACTTTCACCATTCCCGATGCAAAGATTGCAACAACAGACGATTCCGAGAAAACCTCCGGCCTGGTCTACAGTCTCAGCATCACAAAGACCTTCCCCAAATCCTCTCTCACCCTCGGCACCGACCAGGACGTCACCGCTCGGACCACGCAAGGCGGAACAACCGAACGGCAGGG
>CAYQVN010000334.1:0-2048 GCA_964420895.1 uncultured Nitrospirota bacterium
GATCGATGACCGCTCTTTACTTCTTCTTCAGCTGCGCATCAATCACTTTCTTGAACCCGGCTACGGAACGGTCTTTCAGCCGTACACCGTTGATAAAGATCGACGGTGTACCGGTCACGCCGGCGCCTGAGCCATCCTGAAGGTTCTTGGAAATCATCGCCTGCAGTTTCGGATCCTTCAGGCTCTTTGCAAAGGCCGTCATATCGAGCCCCAGTTCCTGGGCAATTTCGGTATATTTCTGATCGGAAAGTTTCGTGTAATTCTTAAAGAGTTTGTCGTTGAACTCCCAGAATTTCCCCTGCTCTCCGGCAGCCAGCGCCGCAATGGCAGCAGGCCTGGCATTCTTGTGCATACGAAGAGGAAAAGGTTTCTTGACGAGTTTGACTTTCTTGGGAAATTGCTCCAGCACCTGCTGGAGTATCGGCTCAAGCCGCGCACAGTAGGGTCACTGATAATCGTCGAAAACGGCGATCACCACTGGTGCATCTGCCGCCCCCTTGAAAGGCGACCCCTTCACATCGATATCGTAGACAAAATCGACATTGATGACCGACAAGGTTTTTGTCTTCTCATTAGAGGCAAAGAGCTGATTGCCCCGGGGGGAAATCGTAATACTGTTTACGCCAGGATCCACAGAGACACGACCTGTCAGCTTCTGACTCTTCGCATTATAGACCAGCACCTCGCCTTCCGTCAGAACAAAAAGGAGTTTCCCATCAGCGGTAGCGGTCATATCGAGGGGTTGTTTCCCGATATCAAGCGTCTTGGCAAGAGACGATTCCACCGCTGCCTGCGTCGTCACCACGCCTCCCGGCAGCAACAGAAAACAGACGATCCAGAAGACCCACAGTAAAGCTTTACACCTTTCCGTCATCATTACACCTCCATCTTCGTTATCTTTAACAGTCAACTATCTGATTCATACAATTTTGTACTTTATCCCGCCTATTATCCCTTCCTCAAGAAAAAACTCCGTCTCTACTCCCCCGAAGGACGCTCCACATGACCGCCGAATTTGTAGCGCATGGCTGAGAGCAGTTTCTCGCCGAAGGTATGTTCCTGCCGTGAGCGGAAACGGGCGTGAAGCGCCGCGGAAAGTACGTCGGCCGGGACTGCCTCTTCGATGGCCGCCATCATCGTCCAGCGCCCTTCTCCGGAATCTTCGACGAATCCGGAATATCCATCCAGCAGGGGGTCCTCCAGGAGGGCCATGGCCGTCAGGTCGAGGAGCCAGGAGCCGATCACACTCCCCCGCCGCCAGACCTCGGCGATATCTGCGAAGTCAAGATTGTAGCGTTGCCCTTCCGGCAGATCCTCGGAGGCAGCATTCCGCAGGATATCGAACCCCTCGGCATAGGCCTGCATCAGACCGTATTCCATACCGTTGTGGACCATCTTGACAAAATGCCCGGCCCCGGTCGGACCGCAGTAAAGGTATCCCTCTTCCGCCGTTCCGCCCTTTTCCTCACGACCCGGAGTTCGGGCGATCTCTCCCCGGCCGGGAGCCAGGGTTATAAAGATCGGATCGAGGGCTTCGACGACCTTCCGCTCCCCGCCGATCATCATGCAATATCCCCGGTCGACTCCCCAGACCCCTCCGCTGGTCCCCACATCGATATAGTTGATACCTTTCTCCTTCAACATCGCCGCCCTGCGCAGATCATCCTTGAAATAGCTGTTCCCGCCATCGATGATCCGATCGCCCGTCTCCAGTTTCCCGGCCAGGGCCTGGACGGTCGACTCCGTCGGCTTTCCCGACGGGACCATCACCCAGACCGATCGGGGCGGTTGTAAGGCCGCGACAAATTCCTTCAGACTCCCCGTACCGGTTGCACCTTCCTTCGCCAGGCCCTGTACATTGTCCGGATTCAGGTCAAAGACAACACATTCATGCCCGTTCCGCATCAGACGCCGGACGATGTTGGCCCCCATCCTCCCCAAACCGATCATTCCGAGTTGCATTGGACTACTCCTTTCTCTCTTTTCGTAACTACTCAGGTTGCTTCTATTTTCCCGCAGGACAAGGCGTGAGGAGCGCAAAACCGGAG
>CAYQVN010000335.1:0-2036 GCA_964420895.1 uncultured Nitrospirota bacterium
ATCAGATTAAGATTAAGAGTAAGATTACGAGTAAGAATGCTTGACAACAATCAACCAGGCACAGAGCAGGAACAGGGCTCGTGTAACAGGTTTTTGTCTCCCTCCTTGCGTGATCAGCGCAGGGCCTCCCCCTCCTTATACCGGATCAGGCGGGTCAGTGTTTTATTTACGGGGGTCGCAATCCCATTCTCTTCACCAAGGCGGACAAGGGCGCCGTTCAACGCATCGATTTCCGTCTGCTTTCCCTTTTGGATGTCCTGCAGCATGGAAGGAAAGTGGGAGGCTGTGGGGGGCAGGAGACGGTGAAAGAGGGTCTCCCTGTATTCTTCCGGAGTGTCCCAGTCGAGTTTGACGCCCTGTGCCTCGGCGACGGCGAAGGCCTCGCTGATGATCTCTCCCATAAGCTTCATGGTCGCCTCCGACTCAAGGAGTTTTCCGTAATTGATTCCCAAAACGGCGGCCGGGGCGTTCAAGGCAACATTGTAGAGGACCTTCCCCCAGAGGTATCGTTCGATCTCATGAACGGCCCGGCAGGGGATGCCTGCAGCGTCAATGGTCCGGGCGATCTCTTCCGCTTTCTCGAAAGGAATTGCACTTCCCCCGATGGGACCTACTGCAACGGCATCGGCGATGACTGTGACCTTGACCGTTCCGGGCTTTGGGATCTCGGCGCCGAAGATGACCCGGCCTCCCAGGGTCCGGTCGGGACCCACGGCGGAGGCGATGGTCTCCACATTGCCCAGACCGTTCTGGAGGGAGAGGACCGGTGCGTTGCCGGGAAGGGTGCAGCGAACTTCTTCCATCGCCGCTTCCGTCTGGTACGATTTTACCGTGAGGAGGATGAGATCAACGTCGGTCTCCCGGGGCAGGGAAGTCAATGCCGATAGATTCCGGACGGTATGGTCCCCCCAGATTCCGGTGATCTTGACTCCTTCATCGGCGATGCCTTCCATGTGTCGGGGCCGTCCGATGAGGGTCACAGCATGACCGGCCTTCGCAAGGAAGCCACCGAATACACTGCCGATGGCGCCGGCGCCCATAACCAGGATGTTCACAATATTTCCTTTTTCATTTGAGTGTGGAGGTTTCTCTCAGGAAAGTAACGGGTATCCCAATAATGGGAGGTCCGATGGTATCAAACAAAACGAATCCCTTTCATGGGATAGTGCTTTCGGTTTCTGGTCCAGAGTGAAAATCCATAAAACTTTGCCGTTGCTGCAATTAAGGCATCAACAGTATGTACCCCGTTGGATTTTGAATATTCCATCAGGTAATGACCGGCCTGTTCGCCGATTTCATCTGTGATCGGAATGGAAGTAAAAAGATTGAAAAATGCTGCCGTCTTTTTTTCTTCACCCTTTCGGAGTCCGGCATAGACCTCGGCCTTGTTAAGCGGGGAATAGTGGATGAGCTTTCCTTGTTGATAAAGTTTTTGCAGCTTGGAAACAATTGCCTTTCTGTTTCTGAGATAATCAATGATAACATCTGTGTCGAGTAACAGCATCTTTATCCCTTGACGCGATCGTCTTCCCGGAGGGAACGGACATACTGGTCCGTTTTGAAGGTCCGGTCTTCCCAGATTCCAGCAACATCTTTTAGTATTTCAAGTCCTTCTTGTGGAGTTTGAAATGTGGCCCGAATGGCATAACGAATCAGTGACGACACGGATTGACGGCGTTTTTTCCCGATTTTTTGTAGAATTTCAAAATCGGTTTTTTCTAAATAGATTTGTGTCCTTTTCATCTTTTCCTCCTGTGATGTATATATAGTACATCATCAAGCCGTGATGTCAACCCGGAAATTGATGTCGGCCGGGAGGATGCAAAGGATGTCCGGTTGCTGGAGGGTACAGACCACGGAGAAAAGCGAAACAACACAAAGTCAAAAGCCAAAAGCATTTAACCACGGGGGACACGGGGAAAAGGCGAAAAGCATTCACCGCAGAGGACGCAGAGGAAAACAAATGCAGAAATCTTTTAGAGAGGATGAACAGGATTTAGAGGATCAATAATGGAGGACAAGGAACCTGTAGCGCC
>CAYQVN010000336.1:0-2035 GCA_964420895.1 uncultured Nitrospirota bacterium
CCAATCCCTATCTTTCTGTTCAATGTTCTATTCCGAGGAGGGCCTTCTTGAGGTTCTTGTCTGCCGGGTGGGAGCCGAGCCAGACCTTGAGGAGAGACCTGTAAAAGTTTTCCCCGTGAATGGTCCCCATTTTAATATCGTTGATCCAGACCTCCGTTCCCCGTTCGGGGATAAAGTCGATATGAATCTCGTCTCCCTTATGGACGGTGCGAAAGAGGGCATTGAAGCGGGCCAGGTCCCCCTGGATGTCGAGCAACTCTTTGGGGGTGAGGTTTGCAGAAAACCCCTTGTTCCAGCCGTCAATGATCTTCTCCACGGAGACTTTGGAATGGACGAAGTGCATGGTCACTCGCTTGGCCCCGTCCATCGCCAGGACCGATTCGACGTCATGGCTTTTCTCCTTCAGGTAGAGGGCACCCACATAGACCTTGATGAAGAACTTCTTCCGGATTCCGGCACCATTCAAGGTATACTTCTGGCTTTTCTTTCCGAGAAGTACCGTTTCAGGAATTTCGACGCCGGCGATCTCCCGTGCTTCCACGATTTCACACAGAAGCAACTGAGCAGTGAGGATCAGGCAGAGGAATAGCGGCAGGGAGTGCGCGAATCGTTTTATCGTCATGAGAGTTCCTTTAAACTGTTCCGACAGGCATCAATCGTTTTTGCGATATCCTCATCGGAATGGGCCAGAGACATGAAGGCGGCTTCGAACTGGGAGGGCGCCAGGTTAATGCCCTGGTCCAGCATGTTGTGAAAGTACGTGCCGAAACGTTCCGTATCGGAGCGTGCTGCTGAGGTATAATCGGTCACTTCTTCGCCGGTGAAAAAGACACAGAACATGGCGCCTACCTGGGTATGGAAGGCGGGGACACCAGCCTCAGTGAAAGCCTCCTTGATCCCCTTGCAGAGTTTTGTCGATTTCTCCTCCAGGCGGTCATAGGCGCCCGTCTCGGAGAGGATTTTCAAGGTCTCGATGCCGGCCGTCATGGCCAGAGGATTCCCGGAGAGGGTCCCGGCCTGGTAGATGGGGCCGGAAGGGGAGACCTGCTCCATGATCTCCTTCTTCCCGCCATAGGCGCCGACGGGGAGTCCGCCGCCAATGACCTTCCCGAGCGTCGTCATATCCGGAGTAATCCCGAATCGTTCCTGTGCACCGCCGTAGGCGACGCGGAAGCCGGACATGACTTCGTCGAAGATCAGGACGATCCCCTTCTCCGCCGTGATCTTCCGGAGTCCTTCCAGGAAACCCGCCTTCGGCGGGATGACTCCCATGTTACCCGGCAGAGGTTCCACAATAATGCAGGCAATATTTTCCCCTTCTTCGGCAATCATCTTCTCGATTGCATCGAGGTCGTTGAAGGGAGTGGTGAGGGTGTTTTTCGCATAGTCGGCGGGAACGCCCGGACTGGTGGGCACCCCGAAGGTGGCGGCGCCCGATCCGGCCTTGACCAGCAAGCCGTCGGCATGGCCGTGGTAACATCCTTCAAATTTGATGATCTTGTCCCGTCCCGTGTAGCCCCGGGCGACCCGGATGGCGCTCATCGTTGCTTCCGTTCCGGAGTTGACCATCCGGACCATCTCCACGGAGGGGACGGCTTTGATCACCATCTCCGCGAGTTCGATCTCCAGTTCCGTCGGGGCGCCAAAGCTCGTCCCCTTGGTCAAGGCTTTTTGGAGGGCCTCAATGACCCGGGGATGGGAATGCCCCACGATCATCGGTCCCCACGATCCGATATAGTCGATATAGGCCCGTCCTTCCACATCAAAGATCCGGCTCCCTTCGGAATGGTCGATGAAGACCGGGTTTCCTCCCACCGATTTGAAGGCCCGTACCGGGCTATTGACGCCGCCGGGGATGAATTTCTGTGCTTCCTGGAACAGTTCATCGGAACGTTTCGACATAGAGAAATCTCCATCATATTGAATTCATGATAAATCCACCGCAGCGAACAAAAAACCTGATGAACGGAGCCGGCGGGTAATTAGAAAGCCGTCAAAAAATAGCATGGATCTGAGTTATGTGTCAAATGAAAGG
>CAYQVN010000337.1:0-2034 GCA_964420895.1 uncultured Nitrospirota bacterium
CTTTGCACCTCCCGGTCATCAGTGTTACACTACGCCGGATTTCATAACCTACTTCACTGCCGGGAATCATGGCCAACGATACCGAAACACTCTACAAACACTGGGAACGCATCCTTTCCACCCCGGGCAGACCCTGTCATCTGACGGGGCTTACGGGATCGGCCCGAACCTACCTGCTGGCCCGCCTTGAAGAGCAAAGGCCCCATCCCCTGCTCATCCTCACCACGTCCCCTTCCGAAGCAGACCGGGTTTTTAAGGACCTTTCCTTTTTTCTGCAGGGGAGTTCTCTGGAACAGTCCATCTGTCTCTTCCCCCAGTGGGAGATCCTCCCCTATGACGACAAGAGTCCCCACCCCGATATCACCGGGGAGAGAATCGCCACCCTCTCCCGCCTCCTCCGGGGGGAAAGTCTCATCACCATCACGACCATCCGTGCGGCCCTGCAGAAGGTCCTGCCGAAAGAGGCCCTGCGACGAAGTTCCCTTCATTTCGAGGTCGGCGATTCCCTCGACCAGGAACTTCTCGTTGAAGAACTGATCCATCTTGGATACCGTCAAACCGACCTGGTCGAAGTCCCCGGAACCTTCTGTCGCCGGGGAGGGATTCTCGATCTCTATCCTCCCAACCTCAACGGACCGGTTCGTTTGGACTATTTCGGCGATGAGATCGAATCAATCCGCTACTTCTCCCCCGAAGATCAGCGATCCACAGAAAAGGTCGATTCCGTCCGCACCCCGGTCACCCGGGAGATCCTTCTCGACCCGGGGGCAATCGCCGAATTTCAACGTCACAGCACCGAAGCGCCCCCCCCCGCTCTGGTACAGATCGAGGAAGGGATCATCCCCGATGGGGTGGAGTTTTATGCCCCCCTTTTCACGCCCGGCATGGATACCCTTTTCGACTATCTGCCGCAAGAGGCGGCCATCGTCCTGGACCGGCCCCTGGAGATTGCACAGCAACAGGAACTCTTCCGGGAGGAAATCGAAGAACGGCACGATCTGTCCGTTCAGCAGGGGCGGGTTCCCTGTCCCGTTCAGGCCCTCTATCTCGATGCCGAACAACTTCATGACACCATCGGGAGCCGGCCCGCTTTACACTTCGGACCGGTCATCACCGAAGGGACCGAAGAGATCCCCTTTGATACGGAATCGATCACCCTGCCGCCGATCCCCGGGAAGAGCCGCATCAGCGCCCTGGTCCAATTCCTGCGGGATCAGAGGCAACGGACCCGGACGGCGATTGTCGTCCGGACGGAGGGGCAGGCGGAAAGACTGAGAGAGATCCTCCACGGGGAAGAGGAGATTCCCTCACTTCGATACCCTGACCTCTCAAAGATCCGGGAAGAAAAGGGACTCGTGGGGATCCTGATCGCCCCCCTCTCCGCCGGTTTCCGGTTTCCCCTCTTTGATCTGACCCTGATCACTGAAGAAGAAATCTTCGGGATCAAGCGGGTCCACCGCCCGTCCCGGAAGGGGCAAGAACGGGCCTTTGCGACCCAGCTCTCCGACCTGAAAACGGGGGACTACGTCGTCCATGTGGACCACGGGATCGGGGTTTACCGGGGACTCCGCGAGATCGAGGTAGAGGGACGCGCACAGGACCTGATCCGGGTCGAATATGCCGGCAAGGACCTCCTCTATCTGCCGCCGGAAAAGATCCACCTCATGCAGAAATATTCAGGGAGCGACGACCATGCCCTTTCGATCAGTAAACTGGGGGGCACGGGATGGGAAAAGCTGAAAGGCCGGATCAAGAAGTCGATCGAGGAGATGTCCCGGGACCTGATCGAACTTTACGCCCAGCGCAAGATCGCCGCGGGACATGCCTTGCCCCCGCCGGACCATCTCTTCCGGGAATTTGAGGAGACCTTCGAATACGAAGAGACGCCGGATCAGGAGCGGGCCATTGCCGAGGTCCTTCAGGACTTGCAGAAACCGACCCCCATGGACCGGCTCGTCTGTGGAGACGGGGGGTACGGAAAGAAGGAGGTCGCGATTCGCGCCTCCCTCCTCTCCCCCCTGCACGGGAAACAAG
>CAYQVN010000338.1:0-2012 GCA_964420895.1 uncultured Nitrospirota bacterium
CCGGCCTGGCCACCTTCCGCCTTGCCGAGACCTTCCCGGAGGCCCGGATCGTAGGAGCCGACATCTCGCAGACCATGATCGATCAGTTCAAAAAGAAGGTACACACCGGTAAAAGAGAAAATATTTTTTCCCTTGTTTCACCTTCCGGAAGCCTTCCCATTGCCGACAACTCCTTCGACCTGGTCCTGACTCAGAATGCACCGCCCTATCCCGAAGAGATGGTCCGCGTCCTCCGTCCCGGCGGAGCGTTTTTCCTCCTGTACTCCTTTGTCTTCGTTGCACCGGTCCGGAGGATCGTTCGACAGAGGCTCCTTTCCCTCGATCTGTGCAATATTAAAGTTGAAAGGGCAGCCGAGGGGATGGCGGTCACGGCCAGGAAGTGCAAGAACGGGGAGTCCAGATGAAGACCCGGATCGTATCGATGGCCCCGGGCGGTTTCGGCATCGCCCGGATCGACGGGATCGTTCACTTTGTTCCAGAAACCGTTACGGGCGATCTGGCCGAGATCGAAGCAGTCACAAACAAGAAGAACTACACTTTCTCCCGGCTCATCCGTCTTCTGGAACCTTCCTCCCTTCGCTGCGCACCCTTCTGCCCCTGGCACACAGAGTGCGGGGGATGCACCTTCCAGCACATCGCCTATCCCGACCAGCTACGAATCAAGCAGGAAATCTATTGTGACCAGATGGAACGGATCGGAAAGTTCCCCAACCCCGATACTCCGGAGATCATCGGTTCCGAGGCGAAAAGAATCCGAATGCGCTTTCAGATCGAGGGAAACGAAATCGGTCTCTTCCAACGAAGATCGAACCGCCTCTGTGCAATGACACAATGTGCCGTCGCCCATGAGCAAATCAATGAAGTGCTGCAGGCGATCCGAAAGGCATTGAAAGATGTGCCGGGACGCCCCGTCTTGAAGGGAGAGGTGACCGTCCTCACGTCAGGTGGCAAGGTCCACTTGGCCCTGGACCTTCCCCGCAGAGAGGCCGTGGCCCTGAGCGAGTCTTTGGGGCCGCCCGTCATCGGCTCCGTCATTGGAAAAAGGGAGACTCGCATCATCGGGGGCAAGGCGGCCCTCTCTGTTTCCGCAGGTGGGTTTCAACTGGACGTTCCTGCCGATGTTTTTCTCCAGGCCAATCGGGAGATCAATGAAGTGATCCTCTCGGAGATCCGGACCTTCATGGAAGGAACTGATAAGGGGGTCGATCTTTATTGCGGCTGCGGTAACTTCACCTTCCCCCTCTCCCGGGTCTGCAAAGAGGTCATCGGTATTGAGGAATCACCGATGGCCGTCGAATTTGCCAGAAAATCCGCCTTGCAGGCCGGGATAGGGAACCTTTCTTTCTTCTGCCGGACGGCCTCGGAGGCTGACCTGTCCGGCACCGACGGGCTGGTACTCGACCCGCCCCGGTCGGGACTCCCCCGCACCCTGGCCGACAAGATCCTCCGGGCAGCCCCCCGCCGAATTGCCTATCTTTCCTGCAACCCCTCCACCCAGGCCCGGGATCTGCGTCTCCTCGTCGACGGGGGATATAGGATCCGGTCGATTCGCCTCTTCGACATGTTTCCCCACACCCACCACATCGAGTCCCTGGCGTTGATGACCCGGGGATAGTGCTGTCTTACCATGAAGGACATGAAGGAAAACAGGTATGTCAAAGGAAGAACCAAAAGCAAAAACATCAGACAGGATGAACAGGATCAACAGGATTCAAAAGAATAATCAAATTAATAAACCAGATCAAAGGCTAAAAACAAAAAACAGATATCGTTCGTGGTGAGCTCGTCGAACCATGGACAATTCACCCTTCGACAGGTTCAGGGCGAACGGAGTGTACTTGCCCCGCCGGAAAGATCAGGCAATCCAGTGCTTCTGATTTTGCAGTTGCTATCATTCTTCTTCATGACCTTCATGGTAAATTGCTTATAGCTTTTGATTTTGTTTTTGTCTTTCCCCGTGGTTATATGCTTTGCTTTTCGCTTTTGCCATGTCCTGCTTTTCTCCGTGTGCT
>CAYQVN010000339.1:0-1996 GCA_964420895.1 uncultured Nitrospirota bacterium
CTGGGCGGTGGTCATGACGAGCGGGAACAGACCTTGAATCAGCTGCTGGTCGAGATGGACGGCTTCGAATCCCATGAGAGCGTGATCCTGATTGCCGCCACGAACCGGCCTGATGTATTGGATCCGGCCCTCTTGCGTCCCGGCCGTTTTGACCGGCAGGTTGTTGTTCCCAACCCGGATATCAAAGGGAGAGAAGGGATTCTCAATGTTCACACACGGAAGATTCCCATAGCGCCGGAAGTCGATCTCCATGTCCTGGCGAGAGGCACGCCCGGTTTTTCCGGAGCCGATCTTGCGAATCTCGTGAACGAAGCGGCCCTGCTTGCCGCCCGGAAGAACAAGGAGAAAGTTGAGATGCCCGACTTCGAAGAGGCCAAGGACAAGGTCCTCATGGGGACGGAACGGAAAAGCATGATCATGAGTGATGAAGAAAAAAAGAATACCGCCTATCATGAGGCCGGTCATGTCCTCGTGGCGAAGTTGATCCCCGGAACCGACCCGGTCCATAAGGTGACCATCATCCCCCGAGGGCGTGCCCTCGGTGTGACGCAGCAGCTTCCGGAATCGGACAAATACACCTTCTCGAAAGATTACATGCTCGGCAGAATTGCCGTTCTGATGGGGGGGAGGACGGCCGAGGAGCTGATCTTCAGTCAGATGACGACGGGGGCGGGAAATGACATCGAGCAGGCCACCGGGATTGCGCGGAAGATGGTTTGTGAGTGGGGGATGAGCGACCGCCTGGGGCCGCTCACTTTCGGGAAGCAGGACGAACAGATTTTTCTCGGCCGTGAAATTTCCCAGCATCGGGATTACAGCGAGGCGACGGCAATGGAAATCGATACCGAGGTGAAACGGATCGTGACCCAATGTCATGAGAAAGCCCGCACCCTTCTGACGGAGAACCTGGAGACGTTGAAAAATATTTCCGAAAGCCTGCTGGAGGTCGAAGTTCTAAATGCAGAACAGATCGATGAAATTATGAATGGGAAACTCCCCCAAGAGGTCAGTGAATGAAATACAGGATGCGAATCCTGCAACTCAGCACACGGGAGGAGATCATTTATGAAATGAAGCGTCTGGGCGCAGACCCGCCCGGCATCGGTCTGATGTTCCCCAAGGGATTGACTCGTTGTATCCGTCTTTCCGATGTCCCCTGTCCCATTGCCAACCTTCTCAAACAGGAACTGCTCTCGCGGGGAGGGGACTGTGCCGTTGACCATGGGACTCTGACCCATTCCGTGGAAACAACGGATCTCCTCATGGTCGCCACGGAGCGGCAGTACCGTAAATTGATCGGAAAGCTGAAACGACAGAATTTTTTCGGACTGCCGGCACTGGCCGAAGACCTGGCACGATGCATCCGGTCTTTCAACCTTGACCGATTTCCCTGCAGAATCGACTCCGAGGTACTTGACCTGGGAGAGCGGACTTACATCATGGGGATCGTTAATGTGACGCCCGACTCCTTCTCGGATGGCGGAGCCTATCTGGACCCTGATGTGGCACTGGGGCGCGCAATGCAGCTTGTGGAAGAGGGGGCGGATTTTATTGATGTCGGTGGCGAGTCGACCCGGCCGGGATCGGAGCCGATTGCGGAAGAGGAAGAACGCCGCAGAATTTTGCCGGTCGTGGAAAGGCTCGCCCGGGAGCCGGGACTTAAAATCTCCGTTGATACCTACAAGGCCTCCGTTGCCCGGGCCGCTCTCGATGCCGGCGCGCACATGATCAACGATATCAGCGGTCTTAAGTTCGACCCGGAGATGGCGTCTTTGATTGCCGAAAGGGATGTGCCGGTTGTGCTGATGCATATCCTGGGAACGCCGAAGGATATGCAACAGGACCCTTGCTATGACGATGTGGTCGGAGAGGTCCTGGAAAGCCTTGAAGAGAGTGTGGAGATTGGACGGGTGGCTGGAATCCGCGACGAGCAGATGTGGATCGATCCCGGGTTCGGTTTCGGCAAACGCCTTCAGGACAATCTCGACCTTTTGAA
>CAYQVN010000340.1:0-1983 GCA_964420895.1 uncultured Nitrospirota bacterium
AGAGGGGTAGTAGCCGATCGGCGAACGAGGTCGATGTCTCTCAGGTCGGCGATCAACAGTCCCCGATCTGCCCGGAGAAAACCGTTGATCTCCGACGGGGTATTCAGCTTTCGGTAAGGGCGGTGGAGATAATAGGCGAGGTAACGGAGATCAATCTTGTATCCGGCGACACGGGGTTGCTCCCCCTGGAGTGTATGGATCGCCTCGGCCATCGGTTTCAGACTGAGATAGGGGTTGATCTTTGGAAGGATGACGAAGGTCAGTGTTCCCGTAAGCAGGATGGAAGTCAAACCCACGGTAAAAATGCCGTAGGCCGGGCGTCTCTTGAATGAGAGCAGAAAAAGAAGAAGACCTCCTGCAGCCGGTACCAGGGCTGCCATCCGGCGCAGTGAAAGAGAAAAAGGGATGCCGCCTTCCGGGTCTATCAACAACAGAGTGATAGCACCTGTTACATAGAGTAGCGCCAACAGAATAAGAAGGACCGGAAAAATGAACCTGCTTTTTCCCCCCACCGGTTTGTGCAGCACCGTGGTGAATGCCCGACCGGTGAGAATAGCCAGGCCCGGCATGATCGGGAGGAGGTAGATGGCGATTTTTCCACTCACCAGGGTAAAGAAAAGAAGTGTCCCCACGACCCAGGAAAGGAGGAAGATCATACTCTGGCGGTTTGTCGCAAGTCCGGCCCGGATGTCCGGTGCGCCATAGAGGAGCAGAAAAAATGACCAGGGAAAGAAGAGGACGGGAAAGATCATGAAATAGTAATAGAAAGGCTTGGCGTGGGAGAAGGAGTGTACCACCCGACCGGCGCTTTGGTGGAAGAGAATCTCCGTAATATATTCCCTCCCGCCGGCAAAGGCTGCGGGGATCAACCATAATAGAGGGATGAGCAGGATCAGCAATAGCCCCCGGCCGGGAGAAAGGCGGCGGAGCATTTCTCCCCGGCCTCTCAGCAATAGGGGGAGGAAGGCCAGGACCGGGACGATCAGCCCCACGGGCCCCTTGGTGATCAGTGCCAGGCCGATCAGCAGATAACCACTGTAAAGTCCTTTGGGATTGCCGGCGTCCTGGTTCAAATGGCGGATCATGAAATAGAGTGCCGTCGAAATGAGGAGGGTGAAGAGAATATCCATTCGAACGACCTGGGAAACGAGAAGAAAGAGAAGAAAGGTCGCACAGACCCACGTTGCCAGTAGGCCGGTTTCCTCGTCATAGAGTTCCCGTCCAAGCAGAAAGGTGACCCAGAGGAGGAGCAGGCCGGAGAGGATGGAAGGAAGGAGAGCGGCTGTGGTTGTTTCCCCCAGTCCGCCCTGGGTGAGGGCGAGCAACCAGAAAAACACGGGCGGCTTGTCGGGATAGACCTCGTAATTCAGATGCGGCAGGAACCACTCGCCCTGCTCGCGCATCTCCCGGGCGACCTCTGCATAACGGAGTTCGTCGGGATAGGTCAGGTCCCGCATCGTGGTGCCCATCGAGAAGAAAAGAAAAAGGATTCCGAGAATGAGTAGGAGTCTTGTCGAGTTACTGCGTGCCATCCAGGGCCTCTTGCGGTTTCCGATTGATCAGGATGAGGTTTCGCGCATAGATCAGAGTCCCCGTTGACTGGCCGAGGATGAAGACGGGGTCTTTCCGTTGAATGGCATAGATGAGGAGGATCAGACTCCCGGCAATGCTCAGATACCAGAACTGAACGGGGATGACACTTTGTTTCTTCTTTTCCGAGGCAATCCACTGGACGAGGAAGCGGAGGGAGAACATGACCTGGCCGAAGAGGCCGAAAACAATCCAGAAATTCATGACGACACCTTTGTGTTTATTGCATTCTTGAACGAGATTATTCCTTTATCCCCCCCTTTTCGAAAGGGTGGCAGGGGGGGATTCGGGTCCCTTGAAGATTGGGCGCACTATAGCGCAGGAGAGCGGGAAAGTAAACATCCTTTCCAAAGAGGATCAAAGACAAAAGCATTCACCATGAAGGACATGAAG
>CAYQVN010000341.1:0-1979 GCA_964420895.1 uncultured Nitrospirota bacterium
GCCTCTTCGTACTCTTCCTTCGTAATCCTGCGGCCGATCTCTTCCATCCCGGGCGCCTTGTGGGCCGGAAAATACTGGCTCATGAGGCTGACATAGGTCGATGGCGAAATCTCCTCCGCGAGGAATTGCATGATTGCCTCCGTTCCGGAAATCCCGGCAGGAAGTACGAGGTGGCGCACTAAAAGCCCCTTTCGTGCCACGCCCTTTTCATCGAGTTCCAGATCACCCACCTGCCGGTGCATCTCGGTGACGGCCCGGCGATTGACTTCCGGGTAATCGGCCACGCCGGAGTATCGATGGGCATTCCCGCCATCGCTGTAGCGCATGTCCGGCAGATAGATATCGACAATTCCCTCTAACAGCTGCAGGGTCTCCACGGCATCATAGCCACTGCTGTTATAGACAATGGGAATTGCAAGTCCCTGTGCCTTTGCCTGCTGCAGTCCTTCCAACAGGTGGTGCACCTCATGGGTGGGGGTAACCCAGTTGATATTGTGGGCCCCCTGCTCCTGTAATTGCAACATCATCTCCGCCAGACCCGCCGGTCCGGTCTCTACACCGTTCCCCCCCTGGCTGATCGGATAATTCTGGCAATAGACACAGGCAAGATTACAGTGCGCGATAAAGATCGTCCCCGAACCTTTCCATCCCGAGATCGGAGGTTCCTCACCGAAATGCAGATTGGCGCTTGCAATGAGAAGTCGATCGTCCGCCCCACAGGCACCTGGGTCTCCCGCCCGACGGTCTGCGCCGCATCTTCTCGGGCAGAGGCTGCAGGCCGGGCCCGTAAACGACTCGGCTTTTTCGACCCGTACCAAAAAATCGGTTTCACTCAACTCGCAGTAACGGGCACGGCTTTTCATCATATAATGCATCCGGTATCCTTATTACCCGCGCTCCATCATCTCGAGAAACCGCTGGAAGAGGTAGCTTGAGTCATGGGGGCCGGGAGAGGATTCCGGATGGTACTGCACCGAGAAGAGGGGAAGGCTTTTATGCCGCAGCCCCTCCACGGTCCGGTCATTCAAATTAATATGGGTCAACTCCACGTCCTCTCCGGCCTCCTGCAACGATTCCACATCCACGGCAAAGCCATGATTCTGGGAGGTGATTTCCACCTTGCGGGTTGTCAGGTCCATGACCGGCTGATTCCCTCCATGATGGCCGAATTTCAACTTGTAGGTCTTACCCCCCAAGGCAATCCCCAGGAGCTGATGTCCCAGACAGATACCGAAGATCGGTTTCTCTCCGAGGAGTTCCCGGATTGTTTCAACGGCATAGGTCACCGCCTCCGGATCGCCCGGACCATTGGAAAGAAAGATGCCGTCCGGCTGAAGGGCCCGGACCTCCGCAACGGATGCCGTCGCCGGCAGGACGGTCAGTTGACAGCCCAGCCCCGCAAGGATCCGAAGGATATTTCTTTTAATACCGAAATCAAAGACGGCCACACGAAAACGGGCCACCGGGGGGGAGCGGTATCCCATTTCCAGATCCCATTCCGCCTCCTGCCAGTCATAGGATTTGTTACAGGTGACTTCCCGGACGAGGTCCTGTCCTTCCATGGAGGGACGCTTCCCGGCACGCTCTATCAGTTCGTTCCGATCCGTATCGACTGTCGAGATGATCCCCTGCTGTGCTCCGCAATCACGAATATGGCGGGTCAGTGCCCGGGTATCAATCCCCTGGATCCCGACAATCCCGTGCTCTTTCAGATAGGAATGGAGGGAACGTTCCGACCGCCAGTTACTGGCAATCCGGCTGCCCTCCTTCACCACAAATCCAGCGGCATAGGGTTTGCCGGACTCCACATCTTCGGGATTGACGCCCACATTGCCGATCAGGGGATAGGTCATGGTCACGATCTGCCCCTGATAGGAAGGGTCCGTCAGGATTTCCTGGTAGCCCATCATGGAGGTATTAAAGATGATCTCTCCGGCCGTCTCGCCTTCGGCACCGAAAGTTTTCCCCTCAAAGACCGT
>CAYQVN010000342.1:0-1959 GCA_964420895.1 uncultured Nitrospirota bacterium
GGCCGAATGCTTGGCCTATTATAATCTGTTTAGCAGATGTTCATAAGGACCTTAGAAAGCAGACCCAACCATGCCATCGCTTGAACAGATTCGGAACTTCTCCATCATCGCCCATATCGATCATGGAAAATCGACCCTGGCCGACAGGATTCTGGAGGCGACGGGCGCGCTGAGCGACCGGGAAAAAAAGGACCAGTTCCTTGACCAGATGGAGATCGAGCGCGAACGGGGAATCACCATCAAGGCACAGACGGTCCGTCTTCTCTACCGTGCCCGGGATGGTCAGGAGTACTGCCTGAACTTGATTGATACTCCGGGACACGTCGATTTCAACTACGAGGTTTCCCGCAGCTTGACGGCCTGCGAAGGGGCGCTTCTGGTCGTCGATGCCGCCCAGGGAGTAGAGGCCCAGACGGTGGGAAACGTCTACCTGGCCCTGGACCATAATCTGGAGCTGATCCCGGTGTTAAACAAGATTGATCTGCCCAGTGCCGATATCGACGGGACGATTGAGGAGATCGAGGATGTGATCGGTCTCGATGCCTCCCACGCCATCCCCGTGAGTGCCAAGACGGGGAAAGGCATTGAAGAGGTGCTGGAGGCGATCGTCCATTCTATTCCCCCGCCTCTGGGAGATCCGCAGGCCCCCTTGAAGGCTCTTCTCTTTGATTCCTGGTTTGATCCTTATCTCGGGACGGTCTCCCTGATCCGGATTATGGACGGTTCCATTGCGCCGGGGATGCGGATCCGGATGGTGGCTGCCGGCAAGGAGTATGAGGTGCAGCAGGTGGGAGCATTCACGCCCCGCCCGACGCAGATGAAAAAACTGTCAGCAGGGGATGTCGGTTTTTTCACGGCCGGCATCAAGAATGTCCGGGATACCCAGGTAGGGGATACGATCACCGATGCTGCACGGCCGGTTGTGGAACCGCTTCCGGGGTTTCAGCAGGTAAAAGCGATGGTCTTTGCCGGCCTTTACCCGGTGGACAGTAACGATTATCGTGCCCTCAGCGAGGCGATGGACAAACTGCAGTTGAATGATTCCTCCTTCTCCTATGATCCGGAGACCTCCAATGCTCTGGGGTTCGGTTTCCGTTGCGGTTTTCTGGGTCTGCTTCATATGGAGATCGTTCAGGAAAGGCTGGAGCGGGAATTCGAGATTCCCCTGATTACCACCTCTCCCACGGTGGTCTACCGGGTGATCGGGGTCTCGGGGGAGGAGCAGATGATTGAGAACCCCGCAAAACTCCCTCCCGTCCAGAAGATTGCCCGGATCATGGAACCGGTGATCCAGTCGACGATCATGGTGCCGAAGGAGTATGTGGGTACAGTCATGACCCTGGCCCAGGAACGGCGGGGGATCCAGAAGGGGATCGAATATCACGGAACCCATCGGGCCTCGATCCAGTATGAATTGCCCCTCAATGAGATCGTCGTCGACTTTTATGACCGCCTGAAATCGGCAACCCGGGGGTATGCCTCCTTTGATTACGAGTTTTCCGGATACCGGGAGGCGAAGATGGTCCGGCTTGATATTCTCATCAACGGAGAACTCGTTGATGCACTTTCGGTGATTGTTCATACGGAGCGGGCCTACTACCGCGGGCGCAATCTGGCGCTGAAGCTCAAACGGATTATTCACCGCCAGTTGTATGAAGTGGTGATTCAGGCGGCCGTCGGCAATAAGGTTATCGCCCGGGAAACGATTAAGGCCCTTCGGAAGAACGTGACCGCAAAGTGTTACGGCGGGGACATCTCACGCAAGCGGAAATTGCTGGAAAAACAGAAGGAAGGAAAGAAGCGGATGAAGAGCGTCGGGAAGGTGGAGATTCCCCAGGAGGCCTTCATGTCCGTTTTAAAGATGGAGAAGGATGGGTAACAGGGTGTCCCTGTTTCACCTTGTTTTTTCTCCGGGGAAGTCGTATCATACTCATACAGTTTGATAAATATCTACCTTAG
>CAYQVN010000343.1:0-1937 GCA_964420895.1 uncultured Nitrospirota bacterium
GGAAGGTACGCCCCGCAGAGCTCCTTTCGCACTACATAAAGGGAAACACTCCGCCGCATCACATCGGCGAGGTTCGGATTGATCGAAAGGGCCTGCTCGTAATCCAGCAGGGCAAGATCGGTTTTCTTCCGGGCCTGGTAGATAAAACCCCGCCGGTAATAGCCGTCGGGCAGGTCCGGTTTCAATTCAATCATCTTCTCCGCCGCCGCCATGGCCCCCTCGGCGTCCCCCTGCATCCGGGCGGCCTCTTCGAGTACGGGATAGGCCGCATAGTAATCGGGCTCCTTTTCGAGGAATTTCTCGATCAGGTTTCGCGCTTCGTCATACTTTCTTGCCTTGAGGTAATAACCGGCAAGGGCCATGGTCGCCTTATTCATCTCCGGCTTCAGCTCCAGAGCCTTCTTCAATGCCTCCTCCCCGAGGAGCGGCTCGTTGTTGGTCAGATGGGCCAGACCCAACTGGAGGTAAAGTTCGGAATTGTCAGGCCGGTCCTTGAGAACAACACGGTACTCATCGATGGCTGCTCCGGGATTTTTCTGCTCCATATTGAGGCGGGCCTTCAGGTAATGGGCTTCCGTATCCTTGGGATTAGCCTTCAAGATTTCATCAATGTATGGGGAGACCTTTTCGAGTTCCTTCTGCTCCAGGGCCACGGCGGCCAGCCTCCGCTTCGGTTCCAACCCCTCGGGATCAATCCTGAGGGCTTCTTCGTAGTTTTGCACCGCCTCGGCCGGTTTTTTCAGCAGCAGATAAAGATCGCCTGCCTGCGTTCTTTTTTCGGCATCGCCGGGAGACTGCTCGATGAATCCTGCCACAAGGGCGAGGGCGTCTTCCTCCCTCTCCTTGGACAGATAGAATTTGATCAGAGACGTACGGAAATTCAGATTATCGGGAAAGCGCTCCACCCCCTGGCGCAACACATCTTCCACCTCGGACTCTTTTCCCTGCCTCAGATAGAGATTCGCCAGCAGAAGCAGAAGTTCACTGTTCTCCGGTTCGACCTCCATCGCCTCTTTCACTGTCGCCTCCGCACGGTCCGGCTCTTTGTTGAGCAGATAGTGCCGCATCAAGGCGACATGGACCTTGATGTTCTTCGGGTCGAGTTCCCTGGCCTCCTGCAACAGGCCCGCTGCCTTTTCCATTTCTTGTTTCTTCTGATAAACCTGGACCAGGAAGAGCCGCTTCTCAACCGATTGGGGTTCCTTCTTCAGCAGAGCCTCCCCTTGCGTTAGGGCACCGTCAAGGTCTCCCTTCACCAAGAGGCAGTTTCCTTTCAACTGGAGCGCCTTGATGTTGTCCGGGTCTTTCTCCAGGACAAGTTCCGCCTTCTCCAGAGAGGCATCAGTCTGGCGGGAAAGGAGCAGAATTTCGCCGATGGCAATCTGGGCGTCGTAGTGCTCAGGATCGAGTTCCACCGTCTTCAGCAGGCTCCCGTAGGCCTGGCGGGGTTGCTGCAGTCTGAGGTAGGTCAGGGCCAGTTGATAGTAACCCTCCGAATACTTCGGATCGATCTGAAGGACATTCTTGAACTCGATCAGGGCCTCTTTATATTTTTCCTCGCTGTAATAATTTTTCCCCCGGTTGAGATATTTTTCCCGTTTTTCGTCAATGGTTCCACAGGCAGCCGTAAGGACCAGGCAGACGAATATCAAAAGAAGGAGTGGGGAAAACCGCGTCCTTGGATTCGACATAGACACCTCGTTTGGAAAGTCATTCAGAAAATGCAGACAGACTGGAACAACGCCTTAAGACGCCTTCTGTTCCAACCGGTTCATGGCAGCCATCAAAAAACCGAGCATAATAAAGGCACCGGGCGGAAGGATCATCAAGAGCATGGGGAGGTAGCCCTTCCCGAGGAGCGCTACCCCCAGGAGCGATCCGTTCCCGAGAAACTCCCGGATGCTCCCAAGGATCGTCAGGGCGAGCGTGAAGGCGGT
>CAYQVN010000344.1:0-1926 GCA_964420895.1 uncultured Nitrospirota bacterium
GTGGAGGCCGTCAACGAGGGGCAGATCTACAAGTTCCTGGCCAAACCGTGGAATGATGATGAGTTGAAATTCACCATTGCCAATGCCCTGGAACGGTATTCTCTCTATCAGAGGAACCGGCAACTTACGGAGAAACTGCAGGAACGAAACGAAGAACTCCGGACGATCAATGAAAATCTGGAACAGATGGTGGAAAAACGGACGGAAGAGCTGCTCCTACGGAACCGGGTTCTCACGGTCTCCCAGCATATCCTCCAGAGTCTTCCCGTAGGAGTTCTCGGTATGGATACGGAGGGATTGATCGTCTATTGCAATGATGAGGGGGAAAATGTCTTCCCGGAGAAAGCAGGAGAGATCATGGGGAAAGAACGGGTCGATTTCTTCCCCGAGGCATTGAACGGTTTCATCGGGAAGGTGGAAGAGGAGACCCATGCCGCCGGAGCATTTCAACTACCCGATGGAGCGATGCGAGTGAAGGGGGCGCTGGTGAAGCATGACGGGAACCAGGAAGGGATTGTGGTGGTGATCGACCGGGAGGACGGCAATGGTTGAGACGGCCCTCTTTGTCGATGACGAAGAATATGTCCTGAATTCGATGGAGCGGCTTTTTTCCGACCGTGGTGTGAAATTCCGCCGGGCCGGAAGCGCCGAAGAGGCCCTGTTGGTCATCCGGGAAGAGGAGGTTGCCGTGCTGGTCTCGGACAACCAGATGCCGGGGATGACGGGGATTGCCCTCCATTCCAAAGTCAAGGAGGTCTCCCCCGATACGATCCGGATCTTGATGACGGGCCATGCGGACCTGCAGACCGCCATGGATGCCATTAACCGGGGGGAGGTTTTCCGTTTTGTCGTCAAACCCTGGGACAATGAAGAATTGATCCATATCGTGGAAGACGGTCTCAATCGGTACCGGGTGATCCGTTCCCTGAAAAAGGCCGATGAGGCGACCCTCCTTTCTCTGGCTCAGACGGTAGAATTGAAAGATCCCTATACCAGGGGCCATTGCGATCGTGTGGCACAGTATGCCCTCATGCTGGCCGAGGCCTTTGACCTGCCCGAAGAAGTCCGACGGGAGATCAAGCATGGTTCCTGGCTTCATGATTGCGGGAAGATCGGTGTCGCCGAGAGTGTCCTCAATTATGAAGGTCCCCTGAATGAGGAACAGTTCGAGATTATCAAGCAGCACCCTACCTGGGGGGCGGACGTAGCCCGTCAGGCGCAGCTTTCGGAACGGATCGTGAATATTATCCTCAGTCACCACGAAAAGTACGACGGCGGCGGATATCCGGCCGGACTGAAGGGCGAGGCGATCCCCTTCGAGGCGCGGATCGTTTCCGTGGCAGACGTCTATGATGCCCTGGTGACGGACCGGCCCTACCAGGTGGGACTCAGCCATGAAAAGGCGCGGGAGATCATGTCCTCACTGAGAGGATCCTCCCTGGATCCCAAAATTCTTGATGCCTTTCTGGCTCTTGTCGTGGAGCAGAAGATCGTGGAAAAGGAGCCTGTCCATGACTGACGTCAAGACGGAAACCCCCGTCAAGGTTCTCTTTGTCGATGATGAGCGGAAGATCCTCGGTTCTCTCCGTCGACTGATGCTTGACGAGGATGTCCAGGTTTTTACCGCTTCCTCCGGAGAAGACGGTCTGGAGGTGTTGCGGAACAATCCCGAAATCGGCGTGATTGTTTCCGATCAGCGGATGCCGGGACTTTCCGGAGTCAGCTTCCTCAAACAGTCCCGGAAGATCGCCCCCGATGCCTATCGGATTGTTCTCTCGGGCTATGCGGACATGTATGCCGCCATGGACGCCATCAACCAGGGGGGCGCCTGGCGGTACATGACCAAGCCCTGGAACGATGACGACATGGTGGGAGCCATCCGGCAAGCGGCGCAGCAGTATCAAGTCGAGAGTGAGAACAGGAAGC
>CAYQVN010000345.1:0-1907 GCA_964420895.1 uncultured Nitrospirota bacterium
TGCGCTGCTGAAAATGAAGCCACGTCCTTGAAGTTGCATTGATGGGGTCTCCTTTTTAACTGTTTTTCTTGAATATAGTGATTCCTGTCCTTTTGATTTCATCCACCAACATCCCGCCATTATCAAAATCTTCAGGAGTGATGGGAATCGGTTCGATCCGGTTGTCTATCTTTCTCCGTATAGGCACGATCCTTCTTCGGTCCTCGAATCTGTTCCCGTTGAATGCGGCAGAGATCAGAGCAATATCGATATCACTCACGTCGGTTGCCGTTCCTTTTGCATGTGAACCAAAGAGGACGGCTTCACGAATCGGGATATGATGCTCTTCAAGTTCTTGGATATAAGCTAAGATGATTTTTCGGATTTCACCTGTTGCAACAGCCATTCCCGGAACTCCTTGATTTCATGCAATGCCTTTTTAGTGTATTCTTGGGTACATTTTTCCCGGAAGGAAAACTTTTCGTCGGGATATCTTGCTTCAAGGTTGTAATCTGTTATGATTTCAAGGAAATCAATTTGCTCCTCTTTCATGGTGAGAGGAATTTTCTCAGACAAGTAGACGAGACGGTGTGTATGAGGAGGGATTTTCCTTTGGTGCTTCACATAGAGAGCTTTCAGAATTTTCTCGATTGTCAGATGACCGAAAAAGAGTGCATAGGGATTGTCCCCTTTCTCAAAAAGATGCTCAGCAACCTTCCAGTCATCCTCTGACGATGCCAGCCAATATTTTATACTCTCAGGGATGTTCACTTCCTACCGCCTCTCCCGGGCATAGACCTGCAATCCGGTGATCCTTCGTACGATATCCGCATAGCATGGATCGATGTTGATCAGCTCTATCCGCTGATGAAATTTCCGGATTCTCCTCGTCTTGAAGAGGAGGATTTTCAGGGCCTTGGGCGTGATGGCCCGGACTTCCTGGAAGTTGATCACCACCGTCTCGGCGCCCCGGTTGAGGGCCAGTCGGCTCTTCCTCCAGAGTTTGCGGGCGGAGACACGGTCCAGAACCCCCTGAAGGTCAAACTGGAAGATTGGCTCCGTCCCGACCTTTTTGATCTGGATCTTCAGGAAGTCGACAATGCGGGTCGTCGTCTCCCGTGCGCCCCGGGTGGAAAGCTCGATAGCCGTGGAAATTTTTTCCTTCGAGGGGATGATTTCGGGGATCCGGTTGAAGATCTCCGAGAAGGGGGAAAGGTCCCCTTCGGGGCTCCGCCGGACGATTCGTCGGTATTCGAGATTGAGTGCTGTGCGCTGGAAGAGCCTCGGCTGGGGATGAAAAACCCGATGTGCGATCGAAGTCAGGCGGTAGGTCTCATGAAAGGCCCAGAAGTACCCCTCCTGGAGGGTCTCCGGTTGCATGAGGCGGGGCGTGAAGACCACATTGCCGGAGTTGTATTTTGCCCAGTCGAAGTCGAAGATCCGTCCTTCCTCATTCAGTCGATGGAAGAGGCGGGTGCCGGGCAGGGGGGTGAGGATGTGATAGGTCGGCAAGGTGATCCTGTTCTTCTCGACGAAGCGGACCGTCCGTTCGAAGACCCCCTCGTCGTCTGTGTCGAAGCCGAAGATGAACCCGGCGTTGATCATGATGCCGTGATCGTGGATCTTCGCTATTGACTCTTCATATTCAGTGACTTTGTTGATTTTTTTGTTCGCCGCCTTCAGGCTTGCCTCGGAGAGGGACTCGATCCCGACAAACATGGAGACGCAGCCGCTCTTTGCCGCGAGGTCAAGCAACTCATCGTCTTTAGCCATGGTGAGCGATCCCTGGCTTCCCCACTTGATCTTTAAAGGGATGAGTGCCCGGAAGAGTTCCTTGGCATACTTCGGGTTTCCCACGATATTGTCATCGACAAAGGCGATGAACTTTGCCCCGAAGTCCTCCTGCAGGCGGCGAACTTCGGCGACGA
>CAYQVN010000346.1:0-1879 GCA_964420895.1 uncultured Nitrospirota bacterium
AATAATACGCCCGCCCCGCTGTGGCCCGCGACGCGCCGCCCCCCCCGCCGAGAAGAGAGAGGCCCCCCCCGCCGCAACGCTCCGTGGCCAGGGCAACCAGAAGCTCCGTCATCCCACCAAATCCTTGATCGGTCACCTTCATCCCGGCAAGGGGATCGTCCATGTGGGCATCAAAACCGGCCGAAACCAGGATCAGATCGGGGGCAAAGTTCTCCATCGCCGGCAACAGTTGGTCCACCAAGGCTTCCCGGTAGGCCTTGTCACCGCTCCCGGCCGGGAGCGGAACATTCAGCGTCCTCCCCTCCCCCTCTCCCTGTCCCGTCTGGTCGGCGGCGCCGCTCCCCGGATAGTGGGGATACTGATGGATACTGAAATAGAAGACCGACGGGTCGGCATAAAAGGTGTTTTGCGTTCCGTTTCCGTGATGAACATCCCAGTCGACGATGAGGACATTCTTCAGGCCATGTCTTATCTGGGCATAGCGGGCGACGACAGCAATATTGTTGAAGAGGCAGAACCCCATGGCCCGGTCACGTTCCGCATGATGCCCCGGCGGCCGAACGGCACAGAAACCGTTTCGCACCAGCCCCGCCATCATGGCATCAAGCACCGTCAGACCGCCACCAGCCGCCCGGCAGGCCTCCTCATAGGAGGCGGAGGAGACCATGGTATCGGGATCGAGGGCCTGAATCCCCCCCTTGCAGGCCTCCTCGATCTGCAGGATATAATCGCGGTCATGGACCCCCGCCAATTCCTCCACTGTCGCAACGCGTGGCTCCAGCCGAAGAATATGAGGAGAGATCTCCGGAAGATTGCAGACCTCTTCAATCGCCTTTAGACGTTCCGCCCGTTCCGGATGGACACCTGTATCATGGTGGTACCCTGAAATGATCAGACCGGTTTTGTTCATCACTCCTCCCTCAAAAGAGATGGAATATTTGCTGAGGGTAAACCATAAAAAGTCCGATGTCAATTTTGGTTGTCAGACTTAATCATACCCTGTTAAAATAATAACAAAAGCATTCTTGGGACAGGGAAAATCTGAAGTGAACCTTGCCTTCCGGAAGAAAGAAGCATATCTGCATGTTTGAAGCAGAAACAAACTACGAAAAGGCACTGAAGACCGCTCTTGACAATGCCGTCAATGCTCTTCTCGAAGAGGATCTACAGGCAATTGCCGACCGAAGCGGCGCCACACTGAAAGCGGACGGAGTCCTGGAAACACACTTTCTGAAGGGTCGTATTCGTGTGGAAACCAAGAGTAGGGAGGTTTATCTCAACGATGAACCAGCGGGGATCCGCCTGGCGATCCTCGTTCTTCACTATCTCCTCAAGGCAAGGGGAGTCCCTCTTTCCGGAAGAAGCATCTCCTTTAAAGAGGCCCCCCAGGGATCGCTCTATTTCCAGCCCTTCCGGGGACGGGTGGTCTTCCCCATCATCGGGCTTTTTGATTCGGGACCGGCACAGCTTCTCGATGCGGTCGAAGAAATCGGCGGCAGACAACGGGAAGAAGGAGATCTTTCCTTCCAGCTTCAGCCCCTTCCCCGAGTGACGGTCCAATACATCTATTACCGTGGGGAAGAAGGAATTCCCCCCGATTTAAACCTTCTCTTTGATGCAACCATTTCCGAGTATCTCTCCACGGAAGATATCGTAGTCCTCTGTGAGGAAGTGAACCGTACCTTGAAAACCTCCCTGATATGAAACGTCGGTTATATATTTCGTAAGGAGTTCTCCATGATCTTCCCCGGTCGCAAACCCCTGATGGAAAAGATCCCCACCGGTAACATCCGCGTGGATGATCTCATTTCCGAATTTACCAGTCAGAACTTTTCCGGCTATGCGGAATTCTGTTTTACGGATTCCAAGGGAATCATCC
>CAYQVN010000347.1:0-1867 GCA_964420895.1 uncultured Nitrospirota bacterium
CCCCGCTACCAAGGATATCAAGGACTTCCGGTTGATCCGGGAGTCCTTTTTGGTTAAGGGGATTTAGCGGATCGAAGGATAGAACCTTTGAACTTTATTGGCCATAACGAAGGAGTGCCTCCCGGGCAGCCTGATGGTGCGGGTTGACGGTCAGGGCTTCTTGCCACATCTTTCGCGCCTCGGGAAGATTACCCTGCCGTTTATAGATCGCTCCCGCCAGGTAATAGGCATCACCGTAACGGGGATTCACCCGGATCTCTGCCAACACCTCCCGCTCCGCCTCCCGATAGATCTTCAGACGGAAATAGATGACGGCGAGATTGTAATGAATCATCGGCTCTGACGGGTTCACTTCGATGCCGGTTTTGAGGACCTCGACAGCCCGTTGAGTATCACCGGCCTTTTCCAGCTCCGCACCGAGGTTCATGTAGGCCAGGGCCGCTTTGGGCGAGGCCTCCACCGCCTTTTGCCAGAACCGGATGGGACTACTGAAAGAAATCGTGTGATTCCAGTTGATCGCAATGAACAGGGCGATGCACGCCAGGACGGGCACGACGGCAGGTCCCTGATTCTTTGCTCCCTTGAAGAGACGGGTTTCGGAGAGAAGAAGGAGGATGCCGACGAGGGGGAGATAAACCCTATGTTCCAACCCGGTGATCTTCGGAACGACAAGGGAAGGAGCAAGGTAGAGGAGAAACCAGAGGAGGCCGAAGAAAATGATCCGTCTTTTCCGCTTCCAGTTCAAAAGGAGTCCTGCAATCAAGAGAAGGACTGAGAAGAGGCACAGGATCAGGTTTGTGTCTTCCGGAGATGAGTAAGTTGAAAGCCGCCAGGGGAGGATGATCTTCGAGAGATATTGCAAGAGCAGGGGAAGGTTGCCGAGAAAATTTCCCGCCAAAGTGCCCCAGGAAAGGTCACTTCTTTGTCCCGCCAGGGCAGACTTCCGCAAGAGCAGCCAGAAAAGGACAATGATGATATAGGGGATTGCGAGGGAGATCTGTTTTCGGAAGGCGGGCCGTTCCTCGATCAGAAAATTCAAAACATAAAAGGCGAAAAGGGGAAGCACGACAGCTGACTCCTTTGTAAGGAGGGCCAGGAGAAAGAAGAAATAATGGACGGTGAGGAAAGAAATACTTTCTTTTCGGAGAGAACGAAAGAGGGCGATCATGCTTGCCAGGACGAAGAAGGCCAGCAGGCTGTCGTTTCTGCCGGGGATCCATCCTACGGCCTGACTCAGCATGGGATGGACGGCAAAAAGAAGACTCAGTAGAAAGGCACTCACCTTCTCCACTCCGACTCCCTTCAAAAAGGCCAGAACCAGGAGGGAAGCCAGCAGATGGAGGAGGATGTTGGTTCCGTGATAGACGGTTGGATTGCTTTGCCCGATTTGTGCATCGGCAAAGAAGGAGAGCAGGAGCATTGGCCGATAATAAGAACGGGAACTCCGCTCTCCGGCACCGTGAAAGACATCCTGCCGGAAGGTCTCAGGGAGGTTGGATGGGTCCTGAAAGAACGCCTGCTGATCGACGATGAAAAAGGTGTCGTCGAAACCGACAAGGTCGAAATGCAAGACCCGGCCATAGAGGGAAAGGATCAGAATCGTGAGGACGATGATTCGTATGCTCCTCCTGGTGAGAAGCCGCTCAAAGGATTGCGCTGCTTTTTCATTGATCCCGAACATGATTCCCCTGAGGTCGATGAAATCTTCCGGTGATCATAACTGCTGGATTGCGAAAGGTCAAGAAGGGGGATATGTTCTGCTCTCTCCGTGCACTGATTGTTCTCAAGTATTCTTACTCGTAATCTTACTCTTAATCTTAATCCATGTTTTCAGAAACATCAGATTAAGATTAAGAGTAAGATTACG
>CAYQVN010000348.1:0-1863 GCA_964420895.1 uncultured Nitrospirota bacterium
AAGTTCCCAAATTTCCGTTCGACTGTAAAGAATGGTCGGGGCGAGAGGATTTGAACCTCCGACCCCTGCGTCCCGAACGCAGTGCTCTACCAGACTGAGCCACGCCCCGATCCTGGAGTCGACTCAGACCTCATCATTTTGCGACATGGCCTGAGAAGACATCTTCTTTACAACGTAGAAACCCCCAATCAGGAGAATGATAAACAGGATTGAGAGGAGATTGAAATATTTCTCGATGAATCCGGTAACATATTCCCCAAAAAGAGCGATCATGCCGGCGACCAGGAAAAACCGGGCCCCGCGACTGAAGAATGATACTAAAACAAATTTCAGAAAGTCAATACAAAAAACCCCGGCGGAGATGGTAAAGATCTTGTAGGGAATCGGGGTAAACCCTGCAACCCCGATGGCCCAGGCCTCATACTTCTCGAAATAGTCATGGACCATCTGTATTTTTCCCGCCGAGACGAATCGGTTCAGGAGGGGGCGCCCTCCTTTTTGTCCGATGAAATATCCGAAGACCCCGCCGGTTGCCGATCCTAACGTACAGATGAGGGCGTAATAGAGTGCCTGATCGGGTGCATTGAGCGACATGGCAATGAGAAGGATGTCCGGGGGGAGAGGGAAAAAGGAAGACTCTGCAAAGGCAAGAAGGAAAAGCGCCACCACGGCGTTGTCGGTCTGAGCCCAGTTCACGGTCCAGGCTTTCAGTTCATGAATCCAGTGCATTGTCTCGTTTCTCCCGGCGGGAAACTTTCCCATCCCAGCCGTATTTTCCCACGAGTTTGACAAACCGGCAGGGATCGAGTTCGATACGATCAATACCGGAAGGCCGCTTGATCACCTTGATCAAACGCTGGGAGCCGTCGATCTCCAGGGGGATGATCATCTTCCCCCCCACGCTAAGTTGGCGCACCAGATGTTCCGGAATCTGGGTAGACCCGGCGGAAACAACAATCGCATCGAAGGGGGCCTGGTCCGGCCAGCCGTAGGTCCCGTCTCCGATCCGAATCGCCACGTTGGAAAGTCCGAGCCGATCGAGGCGTGGCCAGACCTGATTGCCCAGGGGCCGAATCCGTTCCATGGCAAAGACCCGGGCAACAAGTTGGGCCAGGATCGCCGTCTGGTAACCGGACCCGCTGCCGATCTCCAGCACCTTTTCATGACCCTGAAAATCCAGCGCCTGGGCAACATAGGCGATCGTGGAAGGCTGGGAAATCGTCTGCCCGTATCCGATGGGAAGGGAGACATCCTCATAGGCCCGAAGCCCCAGCGCCTCATCCACAAAGCAGTGCCGGGGTACGCGGCGGAAGGCGGAGAGGACCCGCTTATCTTCGATCCCCATGGCGGGAAGAATCTCTTCCACCAGTTTCTTCAGGGCGATATCCGGATTGCTGTACTGGACCATAGTGACCTTTCCGATGGAAACAAGTCGTTAATCCCCCTGGAGCAGGACAGACTCCATCTCCCCCAGGATCTCGTGATGGGTCAGATCGAGATGCAACGGGGTGACGGAGATATAGTTTTGGGCAATGGCCTCATAATCGGAATTGCCTTTCCCCGTTGAGACGATCTCCTCGCCGCCAATCCAGTAATAGGAGCGCCCTCTCGGATCTTTCTTTTCCACAACAGGATCCTTGAAGATTCGCCGCCCCATGCAGGTGATCCGAGTCCCTGAAATCTGCTCGGCAGGGAGGCTGGGGACATTCATATTCAGGAAGGTATGGGCAGGCAAGCCGTGGGCGGCAATCTTTCGGGAGAAGCGCAGCGAGGCCTGGGCGGCCTCTTTGTAACGTAAATGGCCCTCACCGACGACGGAAACAGCCATCGAGGGGATCCCGAGAAGGGCCCCTTCCCTCGCCG
>CAYQVN010000349.1:0-1859 GCA_964420895.1 uncultured Nitrospirota bacterium
AAGGCGATGAACTTTGCCCCGAAGTCCTCCTGCAGGCGGCGAACTTCGGCGACGACCTTTTCGACGGGCCGGAATCGGTAGGTATTCCCGAAGAACTCCGCTACGGAGCAGAAATCGCAGGAGAAGGGGCAGCCCCGGGTGGTCTGGAGGGAGTTGGCCGTCATGTAGCGGTCCCGCTTCAGAAGATCGAGGCGCGGCATGGGGAGCTTCGCCATGTCGGCAGGTTGGTCCCCTCTGTAGATCCCCGTCATCTTCCCCTGTTCTGCATCGTCGAGTACCCTCTGCCAGATGTTCTCCGCTTCTCCCACGACGACCGCATCGGCATGCTCCAGCGCCTCCTCCGGCATGAAAGAGGCGTGTATCCCGCCGATAACCACGGGGACTCCTTTTGCCCGGTAATGATCGGCGATCTCATAGGCACGGGGAATGTAGGTGCTCATGGCGCCGATCCCCACGAGATCGGGTGTGTCATCAAGATCGAGAGACTCCACCGTCTCATCGATGAGAATGACTTCGTGTTCCGGCGGTGTCAGCGCGGCGATCATGGGAAGACTCAGCCGTGGAAACCAGAGTCCCTGCACCTCCTTGTGGGTGTGCTCCATGTGAGATTTTTTCAAGGCCGGATCAATCAGTTTGATGTGCATGATAGCCTCCCTGCCAAAGCGGTTATTAGACAGGATTTACAGGATCTACAGGATGCAAAAACAGAACCTTTGAACCTGTTTTTTTGCTTGTGCCCTTATCCGGTCAATCCTGTTGATCCTGTCAAAAGGTTTTGACTCTCAGACAGGACTTCCAGGACGCCATAACAACCTGGCTATTCCTTCCGCTCATAGGTCCCGCTCTTGCCGCCGCTCTTCTTCATCAGGCAGATGTCGGAGATCGTCATCCCCCGGTCGACGGCCTTGGCCATATCGTAAATCGTCAGGGCCGCTGCCGAAACGGCCGTGAGGGCCTCCATCTCAACGCCCGTCTTCCCGGTGATCCTGACCTTTGCCTCGATCCCGATCCGGGAATGCTCCTCATCGGGATGAAAATAGATGTCAATTCCGGTGAGGTTCAGGGGGTGGCACATGGGGATAATTTCGGACGTCTTTTTCGCCGCCATGATCCCTGCCACCCGGGCGACGCCTAAGACATCCCCCTTGGCGATCTTCCGATCCTGAATCAGCCGGAAGGTCGCAGGCTTCATGGAGATGGAACCCCGAGCTATGGCCACACGTTCCGTCTCGTCTTTGGCGGAAACATCGACCATCCGGGAGCGGCCATCTTCATCAAAGTGAGTGAGTCCGGACAAGGGAGAAATTCCTTTATTATGAAGCTACGAATGGCCTGATATTATCCCATCCCTCCTATGAAATCAAGCGTTGCCTGCAGTTCACGACTGTGGTAGTCTGCCTCTCCAATATATTGTGATTCAAGGGGTTTTCATGTCCGGCAAGAAGATCGTCTGCACAAACCGGAAGGCCCACCGGGACTATTTCTTTCTCGATCGGTTCGAGGCGGGGATGGTCCTGACGGGGACGGAAGTCAAATCCCTCCGGGAGGGGAGGGCGAATCTGAAGGACGGCTATGCCCAGATCGAGGGAGAGGAACTTTTTCTTTACAATATGCACATCAGCCCCTATACCCATGGCAACATTGCCAATCACGATCCGACCCGGACCCGGAAACTTCTCATGCACAAAAAGGAGATCCGCCGCCTCATTGGTAAGATTCAGGAAAAGGGACTGGCCCTGATCCCCATCTCCGTCTATTTCGTTCGGGGTCGAGCCAAAGTCGAACTCGCCCTCGCCAAGGGCAAGCGGCAGTACGACAAGCGGCAGGACCTGAAAAAGCAGGAGCAGGAGAGGGAGATC
>CAYQVN010000350.1:0-1850 GCA_964420895.1 uncultured Nitrospirota bacterium
CGAGTACCTGCGGATCAACGGCACACCGATCCCCGCGGGGTCCGGAGCGTTCGCCGACGTGGGAGCGCCGCCCGGCGCCACGGTGCAGTATCTCCTCGGGGTCTCCGCTCGGGGCGGGGACGAGCGTTTCTCCGATCCCGTTCGTCTGCGGTCGACGGGACCCGACCTCCCGACGACGATCGATGTGACGATGGAGCAGAACTACCCGAACCCGTTCAATCCCCGCACCGAGATCCGATATGTGATCAGGGAGCCGGAGGAGGGAGGGGTCGACTTCCCGGTCCGGGCCTCTCTCTCGATCTTCGACATCCGGGGTCGGCAGATCCGGGCGTTCGAGGAGAAGGACGTCCGACCGGGGGAACACGCGGTCCAGTGGGACGGCCGGGACGACGGCGGAGAGCCCGTATCGAGCGGGTCGTACTACTATCGGCTCACGATCACCCGGCCGCAGAGCCGTGAGATGCTTCTCCAGCTGAGCCGGAAGATGGTCCTGATGCGCTGATCGGGCCTCCTCCGCCCGATTCCGAACCGGGAGCGACGTGCATGATCGATTTGAGATCGGATACGGTGACGCGCCCCTCGGATGCGATGCGGGAGCGGATTGCGACGGCCGAAGTGGGTGACGATGTCTTCGGCGACGACCCCACCGTTCGACGGCTCGAGGAGAGGGTCGCGGGGCTCCTGGGGAAGGAGACCGCCCTCTTCTTCCCGAGTGGGACCCAGTCGAACCAGACGGCGATCAAGACGCTGACGTCGCCGGGAGACGAGGTGATCTGCGAGGCGGGCGCCCATCTCTACAACTACGAGGGGGGGGCGCGGGGACTGATACCGGCAAGTCTTAGATCTTACCAGCCTCTGCATCCGAGACGGCATCGGGTGGGAAAGTCGGCATGCGATCCCGGGGAGTGCGTAATTGGGAGAGAAATTGCTCGATCTGTAAGGACGTCCGGGCCAGGTCCGGTCCGGCACCGCCCCGGCCCGATTTCCCGTGACAGCCGATGCAGCCTTTCTGAATGAAAAGCTCTTCCCCGTGGTGTTTTGTCTGAGCCTGAGCGTTTCCCGGGAAAAGTTCAAGTATTCCACATAGGCATAAGAGTACCAGATAACGCATGGGACACCTCCTTGTGGATCGTTAGGCTCCTTCTTTGACAATGAAGAGGGTCATAATCATGTTATAGCCGAAGATCAGGATGGATAGGACCTCGATGAGTCCGGAGAGGACGAAAAGGGTATAAAGGGAACCTCCGGCATTGTTCTGACCGGTCATGGCAATTCCGGTAAGACCGATGAGACCTGCGTTGGCGAGCCAGAACTGCAGTTCCCCCAAGCGGTTGCTGAAAAGGGGTTTTCCCGAGAAGCGGGGGAGAATATGATATCCGACGCCGAAGATCAGCATCGACATCCAGCCTAAAAGATTCAGATGTACATGGGCAAATCGAAGATTTGTGGCGCCCGGCTGTACGATCATGAGCACCCCCAGGACACTTGCAATCATCAGATAAATGATTCCCATCAGAATAAAGCGTTTGACAAATCCTTCCATTATTTTCCCTCCTTTATGATTTGTAAGTTCCCCAACGCCTTCCGAAGATCGATTATTTCCATCTTACCCTGGAGAAACAGACACTTCTGTGACGCAGGTCACGGTATGGACTACTTGCGAATGTTATGGTTGGATGGTAAATTGATACCGCAAAAACCTTTATTTTGCAATTCATTCCGGTGGCTCGGGCGGCGAAAGGGGGTGAGAACCTCGGGAACAGCAGGTTTATTAAGAGGATTGTTACAGGAGCTAATAAGGAGATGAAAGATGACAAAAAATAGTGCAAGGAACTTGTTTTTTATCGGTA
>CAYQVN010000351.1:0-1845 GCA_964420895.1 uncultured Nitrospirota bacterium
GACGTCATGGATGAAGGCATAGCCGATCGGTTGGTTGTCAACCATCCCCAGAAAGACCTCTTTCTTAGAAAAGAGGAGGGGAGCCTGTGCCCCCTCCTCGATCCGTCTTTTCTGTTCCGCGTTGATGATGATCGTTCTTGTTTCGATCCTCTCCGCCTCCGAAAAAGCCAGACGCAGGGCCTTTTCCTTGGTCAGGTACACACGTGCGTCCGCGGCGTGTCCTGGAACGATCAGGGGCAGAAAGAGAATCAGAGAGAAAGAACGATACAATTTGTTCTTCATCTTCATGCGCTAAAACTCCCATCCAATTCCGAGATTAAAGAGGTCCTCGGCCGTTCCGGATTCGTTCTTCAGGTCCTGGTAGTCTACCTTGATGGCAAGATTCGGAATGGGGCGGTAGGTGAGGCCGAAGGTCCAGGCCTGTCGATCATAGGTCGGGTTTTCGTTAAAGCCTCCGGGCATTGTTTTCTGCGTATCGTAATCCTCGTAGCGAAGGAAAAGGGCGGCGTCGTGCGAGGTCGTCCTGTTGATCAGTGGTAGGAAGTGATAGGCGCCCTCCAGGTACCAACCGAAAAGTTCTTTTGCGATGGCATCAGAACCGGAGGTTTTCCCCAGAATCGTGTTGAGCCTTTCCGCATCTCCTATATCGACCTGGGTAATCTCTCCACGGAAGTCGAATCCGACCACGCTGTATCGGATGTCCCCTTCGTAGATATCGACATTCACATCTGCTCCAATGGCAAGGTCCTGTGCAGAGTCGCCGGTATAGTAAGATGCCCCAACGGCCAGGCCGGGCAGTCCTTTGTATTCCAGGCGGACGGCAAGTGCCAGATCTTCCAGATTGGTCTTGAATGCCTTCTGCCTTCCACTCCGCAGGCCCGAAGAGGCCGAGAAGTTTTCCGATTCCAGACCGCCCATGAGATTCAACTGGTAGGAAAGGCCGGGAAATAGATTTCCAAAGATTCCGGCGCCCGATTCACTCCAGGTCGTCGGCAGGATCACCGTATCGACAAAAGGTCTTTCCACACCGTTGAAGGTTGCAGGTTCATGGGTTTGATTGATGATCCCCATCGGCGTCAGAAGGACCCCGGCCCGGTAATTCAGATGTTCCCCGGTCAGAAAATCAACGTAGGCCTGTTCCAACTCAATTTCTCCGCTCTTTTCATCCCCTTCGATAAAGGCATGTTCGATTTCCACTTCCGAATAAAACTGAATCCAGTCTGACAGCTCATGACTGAAGAGAAGGACAAAACGATGAAAATCGAGTTGTTCATCGGTCGTGCTGTTGTCTCCTCCAACGATATCGTTATAGTGAAGCTCCATGTACCCGCCGATTTCCGTCTTTGGCGAAGATTCACCGTATCCTCTTTCTTCCTGAGGTTGGGTGCGCTCACGTTGACTTTCTTTGAGGGAATTCAACTCCTTCTGAAGATCTTCAATCCTTTGTTCAAGAAGATCAATCCTGTCTGCTTGGACAGGTGCAGGGTGGAGCAAGAAAAGCATGGCAAAAGAGACAAACAACCTTTTCATTTTGGGCCTCCCTAAAAGCATGAGTGGAAGATAGATAATGAAATTCATTATCAATATGGGTTTAAAAAAAATTACTTATGGCACCGTCCGCACCCATTGCAGCCTACGGGTTTCGGAAGGAGTTCTCCACAACGGGGACAGGAGAGGGTATGCCCCGCCTCCAGTGGATAGCGGCATCGTGGGCAAGAAGCAGACGGGGGCTTAATCGTCGCTTTTCGGATTAATTTTCGAAACATGGTTGATCCTTTTTAGAGAAGGAGTTGTGCCACAACGCCGCCCACAAAAAATGCGGTCACCCAGGATCCCCCCCAGATG
>CAYQVN010000352.1:0-1831 GCA_964420895.1 uncultured Nitrospirota bacterium
TGGGGTCCTTCGGCTGGTATGCGATGGCCTCGCTGAAGGATTTCCTCTTTGACCGTACGGCTTCGGAACTTGCGGCGCGGGCTGGTTTTACAGAGGTCCTGATGGAGGGGCGATGGGGAGGGAATCCCAACGAAGCCGATCGGATCTGCAAACGGACCGGAAAGAGGACCTCCACTCGGATCACCTTGATCCTGCCCGATGGGGTCGTGGTGGGAGACTCCGATGAAGATCCCAAGAAGATGGAGAACCATGCCCAGCGTCCTGAGGTGCAGGCCGCCCTTACGGGAGGCGTGGGACAGGGTCTCCGTTTCAGCCGTACCTTGCAGAAAAGGATGATGTACCGGGCCGAAGCGGTCCGGGAGGCGGGAAAGTTGGTCGGCGTGGTACGGACGGCCATTCCGGTGACAACTCTCGAATATCTCGTCGCCTCCATGAAATACCGGATCTTTGTGGGTATTATCCTGATTGCTCTCTTCTCCGCTGGTGTCGGGCTGGTCATCTACCGCCGCCTTAGTCGCCCCCTGATTGAAATGCGGGAGGGTGCGGAACAATTTGCCCGGGGGGAACTCGACTATCGTCTTCCCATTCCCGACTCGGGATATCTCGGCAGACTTTCCGTGGCTCTGAACCGGATGGCCGCCCAGCTCAAGGAGCGGATCGACATGGTCCTTCGGCAGCGGAACGAGCAGGAGGCTCTCCTCTCGGGGATGGTGGAAGGGGTGATCGCCATCGACATGGAGCGGCGGATCCTCTCCATGAATCGTGCCTCGGCTGCACTCTTCGGGGTCCGTGCCGAGATGGTGCGGGGGAGACGGCTTGCCGAGATCAGTCGCGATCTTGATCTGCAGGAATTTGTCGACAAGGTGATTGCCGGCGGAGAGACGGTGGAGGAGGAACTCTCCCTCTTTTCTTCCGGAGAACAGTATCTCCAGGCCCATGGAACGCTTTTGCGGGATTCCTCCGATGCCCGGATCGGTGTACTCGTCGTTCTGAACGATATTACCCGGATCAAACGTCTGGAAAAGGTCCGCCGTGATTTCTTTGATAATGTCTCTCATGAATTGCGAACGCCTCTGACCTCCATTACGGGCTATGTGGAAACCCTGCAAGACGGTGCCCTCGAACGGCCGGAGGATGCCGACCGTTTTCTGGAGGTGATTCATCGTCAGAGTGACCGTCTCCTTGCGATTATCGAAGACCTCCTGGCCCTATCTCGCATCGAGCAGGGGACGGAGCGGGGGTCGATCGAATTTCAGGAAACAGATGTCATGGCACTTGTGGAGCGAGCCCTGCAATCGATTGAAAAGATGGCCGAGAAAAAGCGAATTGTCCTGGAAAAACGGTGCGAGCCTTCGCTTTCTGTACCGGTGAATCAAAGTCTTCTGGAGCAGGCCGTGCAGAACCTGGTGCACAATGCCGTGAAATTCAGTCCCGAAGGAAAAACAGTTCTGATTACAACGGCTGCGGAAGCAGGGCGTCTCCTCATCAGCGTTTCCGACGAAGGACCGGGCATCCCGAGAGAGCATCTCCCCCGCCTTTTTGAGCGTTTCTACCGTGTCGACCGGGACCGGAGCCGTGAGATGGGTGGCACCGGTCTGGGCCTGGCCATTGTCAAACATATTGTACAAGCCCATCGGGGTGAAGTGAATGTCGACAGTACCCCCGGCCGGGGGAGTACCTTCACGATCTCCCTCCCGAGGATACCGTAAAGAGTTCTTCTGATACCTCTATTCCCCTTCCTCCACAGTGTTTTGCCAATTATGGGTTAACAGTGAATAGTCTCCCCCTCACCTCAATCCTCTCCCCAAGGGGAGAGGAAGTTCAAATGTTC
>CAYQVN010000353.1:0-1796 GCA_964420895.1 uncultured Nitrospirota bacterium
TGAATATGATCGAGACTGCTGCGGACCTTTTCCCCCTCGACTTTCACGATCCTGCCGGGGACGCCGATGACCGTTGAATTGGAGGGGACCGGGGTCAAAACGACGGCATTGGCGCCGACCTTGACGTTGTCGCCGAGGGTCATACTGCCGAGGATCTTGGCGCCTGCACCCACAACGACGTTGTCGCCCAGGGTGGGGTGCCGTTTCTTGTGTTCCTTCCCGGTACCGCCCAGGGTCACCCCCTGGTAGAGGGTCACATTGTCACCGATTTCGGTGGTTTCACCGATGACCACCCCCATACCGTGGTCGATAAAAAAACGGTTTCCGATTTGCGCCGCGGGATGGATCTCCACACCGGTCAGGAACTTGGCCAGTTGCGAGATGGCCCGCGGAAAGAAGGGGACGTGGTGATTGTGAATCCAGTGTGCAAAGCGATAGGCCAGAACGGCATGAAAGCCGGAGTAGGTCAGGATCACTTCCAGTTTGCTGGTGGCGGCGGGATCCATCTCGAAGACTGCATCAAAGTCGGATTTGATTTTTTCCCACGTTTGTTTCATCAGAAAGAGGGCTCCTTTCGTTGCCGATGGGGGTTACTCCGATTTCCGGATCAGGACGGATGCGATGGAAGCGATTCCCTCACCCTTGCCGGTATAGCCCATCCCCTCCGTGGTCGTGGCCTTGATATTCACCTCCGAGGGATAGATCGTAAGGGTCCGGGCGATGTTTTCCCGCATGGCAGGGATAAACTCAATCATCCGCGGCCGTTCGGCGATAATCGTGGCATCGATGTTCCCGATGCGATACCCGCTGCGGGCCAGCATCTCATTGACCCGTGACAGAAGGTCGAGGCTGCTGATGCCCTGATATTCATCGTCGGTGTCGGGGAAATGGGTCCCGATATCTCCCAGTGCCGCCGCGCCCAGCAGGGCGTCGCAAATGGAGTGGACCAGTACATCTGCATCAGAGTGACCCATCAGCCCTTTTTCAAAGGGGAGTGTGACACCTCCCAATACCAGTTTTCGACCTTCCGTTAACCGATGGGCGTCATATCCCTGTCCGACGCGCATTTTCTTTTCTCTCCTTCAGTATTGCTTCACCCAGGAGAAGGTCTCCCGGTAAAGTGATCTTGATGTTTTCCTCACTGCCCGGAAGGATCTCCACGGGGAGTCCCATCCGTTCCACCAGCGAGGCATCGTCCGTTCCGTAAAATCCTTCTCGAAAGGCCTTGTCGTAGGCATCACGGAGAAGGGGATAGGGAAAGGCCTGGGGGGTTTGAACTGCCCGGAGCGTCTCCCGCTGCAGGGTTTTCTGAACCTTCTGTTCCGGTCCAATGGATTTGATCGTGTCCCGTATGGCAATACCGATCACGGCGCTTCTCCCCCGGCGTGCTGCCTCGATGCTCTTTTGGAACATCAGGCAATCTGCAAAGGGGCGCACCCCGTCGTGGACGACCACGACTGAGGTGGATGCCGGGAGAGCCTTCAGGCCTGCATAGACTGAGTCCTGCCGCTCACGACCTCCGGCGATAACCGATATGATTTTGCGCAGGCCGAGGGGCTGAATGATCTCTTCCAGACAGAATGCTCGTTCCTCCTCCGGGACGACCAGAATCACCCCGTCGATTTCCGGGCAGGCTTCGAGGGTCATCAGCGTATGCGCCAGAATCGGTTTCCCTTCCAACTGGAGGAACTGTTTTTTCGTGGAACTGCCCATCCGCGTCCCGGCGCCGGCTGCGGGGACAATGGCAATACACTCCCCTTCCGTGGATGAAATCATGAAAAAAGCATAACAGATTT
>CAYQVN010000354.1:0-1738 GCA_964420895.1 uncultured Nitrospirota bacterium
GTGTAACCGTCTCCGGATGGCCCCGGCCACTGAAAGCGGCCCTGGTCCCCCTTTCCCGGGAGTCCCTCCAATTTCTTCTGATGCATCCCCTGGCCAAAGGGGAGATCGAAACCGTCAGGACTGAGGACGTTCTGACCGCCATGATCGAAAACGGTTTTTCCGATTTTACCACGGTGGCACAACAGGACCTCTCCAGCCTGGAAGGATCGCTCCCGGCAGACATTATCCTCAAGGTACGCAGGATCGAAGGACTGGGGACAAAGCTGCTCCGGATCGAACCGCTGGCCGGAGGGAACGCCGGCACATTCGAGCCTTTTTCCGTCATGTTGACACCGGGGACCTATCCATCGGCCGCCCGGAGTCTGACCCCGCCCGCACCGCTTTCGATGGAGGCACCGACACCCATGCCGGTCATGGTTCCGGCAAAACCTGGAAGCCCCACCGCCTTTGTACCCCTCGTTCCGGAAGAGCAGGAACCAGCGCCGTCGTTGATCCCGGCTGGATCTACGACCTCTCCCGGAGCACTCCCGAAACTCCCCGACCTGACCGACTTTGACGATCCGGCACACTGGCAGCGGGTCCTCAATTTAGAGAAGCGGATCATGGCCATGGCTGCCGGGCACTTTACCGAACCGGAGAAGATGGAACTCGTCATCGGCCTATCCGGCAAAGTCCAGATCTATTCCTTTCACAAAGGGAACTTGACTGCCGGGCCACTCTTTGAAAATGGAAAGCTCTCATCCCTCTTCTGGATCGATGCCTGGGATGTCAACGGAGATGGGATCGACGAAATCATCGCCGACACTGACGAAGGAGTGCTACTCCTCACCTATCAGAATGAAGAGATCCGAATCGTGAAAAGAGAGAAAGGATTGGCCCTGCGACGGGTAGGGAGTCAACTGCTTGCACAGAACCTTTCAAACCTCCAAGAAGAGCAAGGGCCGATCCGTGAAATCCATTGGGGTCAAAACGGTTGGGAGGCAGGAGGGACCCTTGCACTGACGGGCCGGACCAATCTCTTTTCTCTCGTCGATCTTTCCACAAAACCACCGGTTTTGATCGACTCCGACCACAATCTACGAAAAGGAGAACTTCTCCTCTCCAAGGAAACCTGTGGTGAGAGCAACAGTCCGGAACTTCTCGATCTGGCCTTCCCCCACTATGGAAGAAGTTTCGCCTTCTCCGAAGGGTATCTCCTCTTCCACAACAAGCCGGAACCCTGGCCCCATATCACCCGGAACAAGTACAACAACGGGGGATATGCCCTCTTTCTCGCCGAAGGCGCAAAACCTCTTTCCTCCCCGACGTATCAAGGCTATATCTCTGATATCGTCTTCGATGATTTTGATGGTGACGGACAGGGGGAGGTCTTCATGGCCCATGTCATCAAGGGCCTGGGGGGCGGGGCCTACGTGCTGAAATATGAAAGATGAAAAACAAAAAAGGAAAGACAAAAAGAATCTGACCGGGACACGGGGACAAGGCGAAAAGCATTCACCGCAGAGACCACAGAGAAAATCAAATCGTGTCAAAGAGAAAGTCAAAGTCAAAAGCATTTGACCACGGGGAACACGGGGGGACACGGGGAATTCAAAATCAAGGGTGTTGGATTTCCCCCCTTCTCGAAGGGGGGATAGGGGGGATTTGTAAAGTCAAGAACAAAAGCGCTTGACAACAATAAATCAGGACACGGAGAAAACCTGAAACCGGACTCTCGCGGAGAACGCCAAGACCGCCA
>CAYQVN010000355.1:0-1722 GCA_964420895.1 uncultured Nitrospirota bacterium
ACGGTCCGGGCGAGGTCGAAGGGCGGCAACTGCCTGGATACCATGAGGAACGTGGTGTGGCGGCCGATTCCATTACCCCTACTTATGGGGCTGCCCGTTTCTTTGTCGATAACTGGCGCTGGCAGGGAGTGCCTTTCTATCTTCGTTCCGGGAAACGGCTTCCCCGGAAGGTGACGGAAATCGCCATCCAGTTCAAAGTGATTCCTCACCTCATGTTGCGGGCCGTGTCGGATGAGTCGATCGCACCGAATGCACTGATCCTGCGAATACAACCGGACGAGCGGATCATGATTACTTTCCAGACGAAGAAACCCGGCTTCAAGTCCTGTCTCCGACCGGTGATGATGGATTTTTCCTATCACGATGCCGCCGGGGGAATTGCCCTTGATTCCTATGAGCGGGTACTCCTCGACGGGATGCTGGGCGACCCGATGCTTTTTGTCCGAGAGGAAGGAGTCGAGCTGACCTGGTCTCTTTTGACCCCGGTGTTGGACGTGATCGAAAACAGAAAAATGAATTTCCCCCTCTGCAGCTATCCGGCCGGTTCCTCCGGACCTGCAGAAGCGGATTCCCTGTTGGAGCATGAAGAGGACCGTTGGCGGGAACTTTGAATGACGGCTTCGCAGAAAGTTCGTCTCCATCATCTTGAATGAATTCGTGAAACAGAGCAAACAACGAATAGAGGTCTTTCCCGATCGGGAGACACTCGGCCGTAAGGGGGCCGAGTTTTTTGTATCCTGCGCGACCGCAGCGATCCGGAACAAGGGCCGTTTTTCCACAGCCCTGTCTGGCGGTTCGACGCCTCGGCAACTCTATCATCTTCTGGCAACGCCGGAATTTTCCGAAAGGCTTCCCTGGGAGAAGATCGATCTGTTCTGGGGTGATGAGCGCTGTGTTCCACCGGAGCATCGGGAGAGCAATTACTGCATGGCACAGGAAACACTCCTGTCGAAGATTCCTATCCTAAGGGAAAATGTTCATCCCATGCCCGGCGCCATGGATCCGGAATCAGGTGCCTTCCAATACGAAGATGAAGTCAAGGTCTATTTGTCGAAAGGTGGGAAGGAAGGGTTGGATCTGGTCCTGCTCGGCCTGGGTGATGACGGGCACACGGCGTCGTTGTTTCCCCACGCCGATGCCCTGGAGGAGAAGAACCGCCTGATTGTACCCGCGGCATCACCGGTGGGTATTCAACGTCGTATGACGATGACCTTCAATCTGCTGAACCGTTCGGGAATAGTCCTTTTCCTGGTGGCAGGGAAGGGGAAGGCGGAGATCCTGGCAAAGGTTTTTCAGCCGGGGAGTTGCGCTGACATTCCAGCCCGCGGGGTACAACCTCAGTCAGGCGAACTGTACTGGTTTATCGATTGTGATGCGGCAGACTGCATGAAAGGATAAAGCATGAAGAAAGAATTGTTTGCGACGATCCGATGGGAACTGATCGTCCTGATTTGTATCCTATCGTTCCTCCCGCCCGGTGTGACGGCAAACTCCTGTGAAACCTGTCATGCATCACTGGGGAATCAAGGCGGGGCCGGACAGGCCTACCTCGACTGGCAGGGGACGGCCCATGCCAGGTCGGGCGTCACTTGCGACAAATGCCACGGTGGTAATCCAAACAAACCGGCCGTCATGGGTGCGCACCAGGGGGTACTCGATCCATCCAACCCCGCCAGTCCGGTTTATGTGGAGAACATCCCGAAACTTTGCGGGGAATGTCAC
>CAYQVN010000356.1:0-1722 GCA_964420895.1 uncultured Nitrospirota bacterium
AACATCTCGACAAAATCGGAACCACTGATCGTAAAAAAAGGAACATCCGCCTCCCCGGCAATGGCCCGGGCGAGAAGGGTCTTGCCGGTCCCGGGAGGTCCCATGAGGAGAACCCCTTTCGGGAGCTTTCCGCCGAGTTTCTGAAATTTTTTGGGGTCCTTGAGGAATTCGATGACCTCCTGCAGTTCTTCCTTGGCCTCGTTGATTCCGGCAACATCCTTGAAGGTCACTTTCTGCTGATCTTCATTGAGCAGTTTGGCACGGCTCTTCCCGAAGGAGAGGGCTTTGTTCCCTCCTCCCTGCATCTGACGCATAAAAAAGATCCAGACACCGATCAGGAGCAGAAAAGGAAACCAGGAGACAAGGATCGTCACAAGAAGCGATTCCTTTTTCGGAGGCTTGGCAAGAATTTTGACCCCTTTACTTCTCAGATCCTTGACCAGTTCGGGATAATTCGGAGAATAGACCTTGAAGGTCTTGCCGTCCTGGGTGGTCCCATTGATCATCCCTTCATCTTCGATGACCACTTCGCTGACCTCCCCCGTCTCGACCTGATCCATAAAATCGGTAAAAGAGACCTCCTGCACCATCTCCTTCTGGTAGTTGAAAAGATTGAAGAGTAGGACCATCACCATACCGATGACGAGCCAGAGGGTTAAACTCTTATAAAAGGAATTCACAAAAAACCTCCGGTAAAAGGGGAAACCCCATTGAATAAAATGGAGTTAGATCTTCTATCTCATTGAAATAAATAGCTATTTATTGATATTGTTTATCAGATCCTATCACAATCCTTTTGGCCTTACAACAGAAAAAGCATCGGAATTCTTAGTTATAAGGGGTCATCACTTCATGTAACACCTGAAGGTTCTAAGGGGAGGGCATCCTTTCGTAAATCAGCTTTATTCGATCAACCGGTGAATATCGGCAAGATTCCGAAAGGACTCCCCTGCGTCCATGCCGTATCCCACGACAAAAATATCCTCGATCTGAAATCCCCGGTAATCAACGTTAACCTCCCGCACTCGCCGGGCCGGTTTGTCCAAGAGGGCACAGAGGCGGATCGAGGCGGGATGACGGACTTTCAGAAGCCGCAGGAGGACTTCCGTCGTCCGTCCACTGTCAATGATGTCCTCGACGAGAAGAAGGTCCTGTCCGGCCACGGGCTCATTCAAATCCTTGAAGACCTTCACCTCCCCGGAGGAGGCTGTTTTCTCGCCGTAGCTCGCGGCCCCCAGAAAATCGAGGCGCATGGGAATCGTCATCGCCCGCACGAGATCGGCAAGAAAGATAAACGATCCCTTCAGCACGCCTACCATCAGCAACGATTTATCCCGGTAATCCCGGGAGATCTCTGCTGCAAGCGTTTCGACCCGCCTTTGAATCACTTCCGCAGGAAGGAGAACCTCACCCGGCAGGAGCATGGTCCCCTCCATCAACCGGATTCATCGTCAAACGGAGTACCCGGCTCGTCTCCCTTCCGACGGCAAAACGAGCATCGGTACGCACCCCGCCGATCCAGAGGATCTCATCTCGACCATTGACAAAAAGGGGAAGACGATCCCGGCGGGAGGCGGGAATCTTCTCATCGATCAGAAAGCTTTTTACCTTTTTCGTCCGTCCGAATCCGGAGGGACGGAAGCGATCACCCGGTCGCCGGGTTCGGACCCGCAGAGGGAGGATACACTTGTCAAAATCAAAGAAGGCGATCTTCGAAGAGGA
>CAYQVN010000357.1:0-1718 GCA_964420895.1 uncultured Nitrospirota bacterium
TTGGATAAAATCCTCCGTTCTTTATAGCTCGCTGAAGATCTTCCGGTGAAGTTTCTCCTTGCGATTGGTGAAGAATCGCCTGTTTTCCCTGCGGCGCAATTTTGCTTCTTCCAGCAAATAGGCCAACAGGTTCATCTCATTGGTGGTCGGATTCCCCTGCGCCTTCCGGTCGTTGATGAGGGCTGCGACTGAAAGTAGGGCGAAGGTGTCGAGACTGAGGTGCGTGATCCGGCGAAGAAGGAATTCCTTCTCTCCGATCTTTTTCCCATGGATCCCAAGCGCCAGGTAAAGATTCCGCCGGAGGGTCCCCGTATTTTTGCGGATGAGACGGGCCGCCTTGCGGAGCGTCGGGTCGTCGAATTTTTTCCGGAATTCTCCTCCCTTCCAGAATCCTTTCCAAAGAAAGAAAAATCGATTGAAAGGATTTTTGCCACCGACTTCTTTTAATCGCTTCCCCACCGTCCGAGCCAGATAGAGGGGAGGATAAATGGAGTGGATCTCCGAGGTCCCCTCGAAGACGGTGGTCACCCGGAAATCCCGCATCCTCTTTTCATAAGGCTGGCTTGCGATGTACCCCGAACCGCCGGCGACCTGCAGGGCGTCGTAAAGGGTCTCCCAGGCCCGGGTTGTGCCGAAGAGCTTGCAGTGGGAGCTCTCGATGGCGACAGGGGCCGTGGGGTCTTCTTCGAGAAGACGTGCCGTAAAGGAGGTCATGGCCGAAACGATCAGTTCCCGGACCCGGGCGCGAACGATCTTTTCCTGAATCAGTTCGAAGTTTTCAATGGAGACGCCGAACTGTTTTCGGGTCTTCGCCCGTTTCTCCATGTCCTCAATGGAACGTCGGATCGTTCCCAGGGAGGCGGCTCCGAGGCCGAGGCGTCCGTAGTTGAGGATGGTCATGGCGATCTTGAAACCGTCCCCCGGTTTCCCGAGCATGTTCTCCACGGGGACCCGGACATCCTTGAACCGGATCGACGTGGTGGAACTGATGGTCAGCCCCATCTTCGGCATGTCCGGGCCGACCTTGACCCCCTCCCAGCCGGTCTCCACGATAAAGGCGCCCATGTCGCCCGGTTTTTCGGGGTTCAGCTGGGCGAAGACGGTGAGCCCCCCGGCATAGTTCCCGTTGGTGATGTAGGTCTTTGTGCCGTTTAAGATGTAATGGCTTTTGTCATCGGAGAGGGTCGCTGTCGTTTCGATATGCTGGGCATCGGAGCCGATATTAGGCTCCGTCAGGGCATAGGCAAAGATCATCTCTCCTGTAGCGGCCTGCGAGAGATATTTCTGTTTCTGTTCTTCCGTACCGAAAAGCAGAATTCCCTTGAGGCCGATGGAAAGATGGGCGATGGGAATGATGGCAAGGGCCATGTCGTCTTTGGCCATCTCTTCGACCACTCGAAGGTACTGGCGAAGGTTTGCCCCCACGCCGCCGTAGGTCTCCGGGATATTCAGTCCGAAGATTCCGATCTCTCCTAGGCCCCGGAGTAGTTCGGGAGGCGCCGTCTTTTTCTCTTCCAGTTGGTGCGGGGGAAAATCCTTGATCAGCACCCGATACTTTTCCAGAAGGGCCTCGATCTTCTCATCCCTTCCCCCCTCCGAAAAGGCGTCGAACAGGGCTGCATCGAACTGTTCCAGGTAGAGCTTTTCCAGAAAACCTTTTGTCTCCATAGGTATCCTCTCTTGTGGATAAGTCGTTTCGACCGTAGCAATCCTTACAG
>CAYQVN010000358.1:0-1701 GCA_964420895.1 uncultured Nitrospirota bacterium
ACTTGTTAGAGTGTGGCTTTTTGGTGCACTTCTCCTACTGGGGATTTCCTCGCTTGCCCACGCGGCAGACCCCGCTGTATCCGATGGCCGGGACCGTTTTACGCCCGTCGAAGCTGCACGGGGGATGGTCGTCACTGCCGACGCCGCAGCCACCCGGGCAGGTCTTACGATCCTCAGGCAAGGAGGCAACGCCGTGGATGCCGCCGTGGCCGTGGGCTTCGTCCTGGCCGTGACCTATCCCCAGGCAGGGAACCTCGGTGGGGGCGGCTTCATGTTGATCTATTCTGCAAAAACCGGAGAGGTCATCTCCATCGATTACCGGGAACGGGCACCGGCAAAATCCAGGCGCGGGATGTTCCTGGACGAAAAGGGGGAAGTCGATACGGGGAAGAGCCGTTTCAGCCACCTTGCCGCTGGTGTGCCCGGCACCGTGGCGGGTCTTGCCGAGGCGCTCCACAGATATGGCACCCTCAGCCTGAAGGAGGTCCTGCAGCCCGCGATCCATTTGGCTGAAGAAGGTTTTATCGTTCCCCCTTCCCTCAGCCGGGATCTTCACGAGCATGAAGCAGAACTCAAGAAGTGGCCGTCCACCCGGGCCGCCTTCTTTCACAAGGACGGAACACCCTATGCACCGGGTAAACGCCTTGTACAGAAAGATCTCGCACGAACCCTGAGAAGAATCGCCCGGGAAGGAGCCCCCGGTTTCTACGGAGGGAAAACGGCCGACCTGATCGCGAAGGAGATGTCCCTTCATGGGGGATTGATTACGAAAGAGGATTTGCAGGACTATCGGCCGGTAATTCGGCAGCCTGTTCATGGTACATACCGGGGGTATGAGATCTATGCCATGGGGCCGCCCAGTTCCGGCGGGGTCCATCTGATCGAGATCTTGAACATTCTCGAAGGATACGACCTGTCCGGCTTCGGCCACAACGCGGCGGCATCGATCCACCGGATGGCCGAGGCGATGCGTCGGGCCTATGCCGACCGTTCCCGTTATTTGGGAGATCCCGACTATTACCGGGTCCCTCTGAAGGGACTGATCTCCAGGGAATATGCAGCAGACCTTCGGAGAGGGATCGATCCGGAGCACGCAACATCGAGTGCTGCCATCGGACCGGGTCGTCCGCCGGGGTATGAAAGCAACGAGACGACCCACTACTCCATCGTTGATGGGGAAGGCAATGCCGTATCCAACACCTATACCCTCAACTTCAGTTTCGGGTCGGGGGTTGTCGTCGATGGGGCGGGCTTTCTCCTGAACAACGAGATGGACGATTTCAGCGCCAAGCCGGGTGTGCCCAATGCCTACGGGTTGATCGGCGGTGAGGCCAACGCCATCGAACCGGGGAAGCGGATGCTCAGTTCCATGACGCCCACGATCGTCCTGAAGGAGGGGAGGCCCTTTCTCGTCACGGGAAGTCCCGGCGGCTCCCGGATCATCACGACCGTACTCCAGGTGATTCTGAATGTAATCGATTTCGGAATGAATATCCAGGAAGCCGTCAATGCCCCCCGGGTGCACCACCAGTGGTTGCCCGATGAACTCCGGATGGAAGAGGGAATCAGTCCCGACACGGTCCGTCTGCTCCGTGGTATGGGGCACAAGGTGGTCCTGCAAGAGACCATGGGAGCGGCGGAGAGTATCCTCTGTGACGGCGCGCACCATCGCATCTTCGGAGCCGTAGATCCCCGCAGGGA
>CAYQVN010000359.1:0-1698 GCA_964420895.1 uncultured Nitrospirota bacterium
ATCCTGCCCGTGCGGCGGTGATCAGTAATCTTTGTACGGTCTTTGCCGAGTCGGAGGTGATTTCCCTCCTGGCAGAGGGGCGGGCTGTGGAAGAGATCGTCTGCGGGCTTCAGGCCTCAGTGGCCGAGCGGACGACGGCCCTGCTCAAGCGAATCGCCTATGCTTCGCCTGTGACCATGACCGGCGGCGTAGCGAACAACCGGGGGGTCGTACAATCGATCGAGGCGCGTCTGCAGACTTCCCTTCAGGTCCCGGAGTCGCCCCAGATTGTCGGGGCACTTGGGGCAGCCCTGGCGGCGCAAAAAGCGCGCTGAGAGATCGTCTTGAACTATTTGATTTACTGGATGTTCTGCGGTAGGAAACCTCCCCGTTTTTGGGGAAGAGAGGTGGGGGGAATGTTCTATCAGGTCTTTTTGATCTTTTCCTTTTCTTCCTGATCCGTTTTGCACTCGATGCACATGGTGGTGACGGGACGGGCCTCGAGTCGTTTCAGTCCGATGGTCTGGCCGCATTCCTCACAGATTCCGAAGGTCCCCTTGTCGATCCGTTCCAGGGCCTGATCGATCTTGGTCAGAAGTTTCTTCTCCCGGCCTTTCAGGCGTAGCAGAAAGTTGTTGTCGATCTCCGCCGAGGCCTGGTCCCCAAGCTCGGGGAGGTTCTCTTTCTGTTTGACCAGCTGACTGGTAATGGCCTCGTTCGCCCCATCCAGGATGAGTTGTTTCTTCTCAAGGAGATGTTTCTTTATTTTTTCAAAGGTCTTTTTGCTTTTTGCCGATCCACTCTTTGGAGCCATTTTCGCCTCATATTCTGGTTTGCAACGGTTCCTTCTACTCAAGGAGAATAATTTTCAAATGTTAGCAATTCCATTTTTTAATGTCAAGTTTTATTCTATTTGGGATCTAATTCGCTATTTTCCCTTGGAGACTCTCAGGGACCGCATACGGTTGATGGCCGCCGCCACCTCAAAGATGCGGGGCATCGCGAAGCAGCCGAGTTTGTAAGGAGATAAAAGGTCGAGCCCCTTCTCCTCCATTTCCCGGAGGACCCGGGACAGGCCTTCCTGCAACCCCATCCCCCGGGGAACGCAGGTCTTTGCAAAATAGTGGATGATTTCTCCAATGGCCCGGGTCTCGGATTCCTCCATCAGTTGTTCCACTGCATCGAGTTCGATCCGTTCCCGTCCGAAAAGGATCTCCTTTAAACCTTTGGCGTCAATCTTCACATCCCTTTTTCCCCGCCTTGGATCAAAGGAGGCGGGAAGAGGAGTACGATCGATGATCCTTCCGAAATCTCCTCCTCCTTCCGGTTGGCGCAGGGTGGCGACCTGTTCGACCACCTCTCGTGCTCGGTCCGTAACATCGACGGGTTGGTACTTCTCCATCTGGATGACCCGATCGGCCTGATCCAGATAGTCTCCCGATCCGCCCATGACCAGGAGCGTGGAGACGCCGAGGTCCTTCTCCAGTTGGCGGACCTTATCGACAAAGGGGGTGATCGGCTCTTGCTCCTTGGTCACGAGGGATTGCATCCGGTGATCCCGGATCATAAAATTTGTCGCCGACGTATCTTCGTCGATGAGCAGAAGGCGGGTTCCCATCTCCAGGGCCTCCATGATATTGGCTGCCTGAGAAGTGGAACCGCTGGCATTGGAGGGAGTGCAAAATCGGGTATCCTTGCCGTAGGGAAGGATTGGACTGA
>CAYQVN010000360.1:0-1682 GCA_964420895.1 uncultured Nitrospirota bacterium
ATGCTCAACGATTTTATCCGGTCCGATGCCCCGCTGCGGGTGCCGGCGGTGAATGATATCGTCACTTCCGTGGTCCGCCGCGTTCAAGAGGCCCGGGAGCTAAGGGTACCGGTGATCTATCTCTGCGATGCCCATGATGCCGATGACCGGGAATTCGAGGACTGGCCCCCCCATGCTGTTGAAGGGACGGTGGGTGCCCGGGTGATTGATGATTTGGAACCGCAAGCAAGTGATATTCTGATTCAAAAGAAACGTTTCTCCGGTTTCTACCAGACTACACTCGATACAACCTTGAAGGAATTGGAGACGACCCATCTCTTTGTAACAGGGCTTGTGAGCAACATCTGTGTCCTTTATACGGTGGCCGATGCCCGCTCCCGGGGGTACCATGTGACGGTTTACCGTGATGCCGTGGCCGGACTGGACCGGGAAACTCATGAATTTGCGCTCCGCCAGATGAAAGAGGTCCTGGGGGCGGAAGTGGTCTGACATGATGGAAAAACATTTTCATACAGCCGGCGATGCCGAAATAGCGGAAGGCAGGATTACCGATGTCTATTTCGAGCGGACCCTGCAGGTGTTGCGGGAAAAGGGGCTGAACAAGCGGGTCCGGGCTGAATTTATTGCCAAGAAACTTCCCGAAGGGAATCCCTGGGGTGTGCTGGCGGGGATCGAGGAGTGTATGCGCCTTCTGTCGGAGATCCCTGTCAATGTCCGGACCTTGCAAGAGGGGAGTCTCTTCTATCCGTTGGAACCGGTCATGGAGGTGGAGGGGGCCTATTGTGATTTCGCCGTTTTTGAAACGGCTCTTTTGGGGATGATCTGCCAGGCCTCGGGCGTGGCCACCCGGGCGGCCCGCTGTAAGAAAGCGGCAGGAGACCGGGCGGTAATCAGCTTCGGGGCGCGCCGCATGCATCCTGCCATTGCTCCCATGATCGAGCGGAGCGCCTACCTCGGCGGGTGTGACGGTGTGGCCGTGGGAAAGAGCGCCGAGTTGATCGGCGCCGAGCCGATCGGAACCATGCCCCATGCCCTGATTCTCGTCATGGGAAATACCGTTGATGCGGCCCGGGCCTTTCACGAGGTGATGGACCGGAAGGTCAAGCGGATCGTTCTCATCGATACCTTTCAGGACGAGAAGTTCGAGACCCTGAATGTGGCCGATGCACTAGGAGGAGATCTCTTTGCCGTTCGTCTCGATACGCCGGCTTCGCGACGGGGCGATTTTTATCAGATCCTCCGGGAGGTCCGGTGGGAACTTGACCTGCGGGGTCATGGGGAGGTGAAACTCTATGTGAGTGGCGGCCTCAACGACACCGACATTGAAAGGCTGAATCCCGTTGTCGACGGCTATGGTGTGGGGACCTTCATCAGCAACGCTCCCGTTGTCGATTTCTCCATGGATATTGTTGATATCGAGGGAGAGCCGCTGGCCAAGCGGGGGAAATGGTCCGGAGCCAAGCGGGTCGTCTCCTGCGATGCCTGCCGGACACGGACGATACTTCCCCTGGCGTCCACCGGCGAACATTGTCCCCTGTGCGGTAAAGCCTATACCGATCATCTCCTGCCTCTCCTGGAGGGGGGAGAGGTCGTGCGTGCCGTAAAGCGCCCTGTGAAGATCCGGGAGTTCGTCCTTCATCAGATTGGGCAACTTCCCTGATAATCTCCTTCGCTGGGGGTCA
>CAYQVN010000361.1:0-1676 GCA_964420895.1 uncultured Nitrospirota bacterium
AAAAGTGGTCTTGCAATTTCAATGGACTCCCACAGGTCCCATCTGCTATAATTTTTCGTCTTATGAGAGGAATCAAGGTAAAATTACTTTCCAGGGGGATCGTCCTGACCCTGATCCTGTTGATCCTCGGTGCGATCCTTCTCTCCTATCTTCTTCCCCAGCGTTTGACGACGACGGCAGCCGGGATAGAGGAATGGAATCGGAACTATCCATCTCTTGTGCCCTGGGTTGAGCGCTTCGGACTGGATCATATTTTTACGACCCCCTGGTTTGCGGTCCTTCTTGCTGTTTTTCTTCTTTCCCTTCTCCTTTCCACGGTGGATCAGGTCCGGCGTGCCTGGCGGCTTACCTTCAGCGGCGGAGGTAGCGGCGGTCGGCAGGTGGAGACAGATCTTTCTCCGGAGGCGGTTTCCGAAACCCTGAGGGGGCGACATTATTTTCCCACCTTCCGGGGAGAAGGAAGGATCCGTTTTCTCAAACAACCCTGGGGGTATTGGGGGAATGTCCTCCTCCACCTCGGCATCGTTGTGGTGATCGGCGCCTCTCTCCTGCTGGTACTGTCGGAGACCCGGGGGCTATTGCATCTAATGCAGAGTGAGATCTATCAGCCCGGCGATCCCTGGGTTGTGGAGGAGGGGGGAATCATGGCCCGCCCTTTTATCCTCCCTGCGGCGGTCCGCCTTGACGAGGTGGCGCCGGAATACTGGGAGTCGGATGACCTTAAACAGATGTCGACGCACTTCTCTTTTCTCGATGCCGACGGGAAGGAGTCTTCATACACCCTGGCGATCAACCGGACCGTCAACGACCGGGGGCTCCGGATCTACCAGGGACGGACCTACGGTGACGGGTTTTACGTCACTTTCCGGAAAGGGAAAAGTGAAGAGTACAACATGCTCCTCCAGATCGAACACCCCGAATGGCGGGACCGCCCAAGTTACGGCAATTTCAAGACGGAAGGTGTTCCCTACATGATCAAGGCAAAGTACTTCGCCGATGCCGAAAAAAAAACGGTGGCCACCGTCAATCCTGTCCTCTTTCTCCGCCTCGTCGAGGAGTGGGGAGAAGTACTCGACGAGATCGAGCTTAAAAAAGGGGAGAAGAAGCCCTTCGGTCCCTACGAGGCGGAACTGGTGGAAATGGCCCCTTGGTCGGGGATCATCTTTGTCAAAAGCCGAGGAATGCTGGGGATCTTTGTCGGTTTCCTGATCATCGTGATCGGGGGGAGCCTGACTTACTTCATGCCCCCACGGGAGTGTGTGGTGGAGAGTACAGGAGAGAGAATTCGCCTCTCCTGGCGGGCACTCCGTTTTGAGAAGTTTTATGAAGAGGAGTTTTTGGAGATTTCGAAAACGTTGAGAGGAGAGGTGTCATGAATGAGACTCTGCTGATTGATCAGATGCTCCATTGGCTGGCCGTGGTGATCTATGCTGTGGCGACGGTCTTCAATGTGGCGGGCCTCGTCTTCAAGAAGGAGCGGGCCGAGCGGATCAGCTATTTCATTGTCTTTCTGGGATTCCTGGTCCACGGAGCGGGACTGGTCTACCGGTGGGTCGCCGCCGGGCACGGGCCCTACATGGCCCGTTACGAGGTTCTCTCCTCCAACGCCTGGATCGCCGTCCTCCTCTTTCTGGTCTTTGCGAAGATCTACCCGAAGATCAAGGCGATGAGCCTCT
>CAYQVN010000362.1:0-1675 GCA_964420895.1 uncultured Nitrospirota bacterium
AAAAGGAGCAACCTCATGCCGTTGATCGGTCTTACCGGCGGGATAGCCACCGGCAAGAGTCTTGTCACCGATTACCTGAAGTCAAAAGGGATCTTTGTGGTCGATGCCGATCAACTTGCCCGGGAGGTGGTGGAACCGGGGAAGGAGGCCTGGCGAAAGATCCGCGACGAATTCGGGCGGGAGTATCTCCGGCCCGATGAAACCCTCGACCGGGAGAAGTTGGGACGCGATGTTTTTGAAAATCCCGAGCGCCGAAAACGGTTGGAACGGATCATTCATCCCGCCGTATTCGATGCCGCCCAAAAGATCATTCGACCCCTTCTCGATGCCGAACCCAACCGGTTGATCGTCTTCTCCGTGCCGCTCCTCTTTGAAAGCGGTTTTGACAAGGTGACGGAGAGGGTCGTTGTTGTCTATGCAGACGAAAGCATCCAGTTGCAACGTCTGGTGGAGCGAACAGGCTTAACGACAGGGGAGGCACAAAAACGGATCGATGCCCAGATGCCGATCGAGGAGAAGAAGAGGCGGGCCGATGATGTGATTGACAACAGTACAACGCCTGAAGAGACCTATCGCCAGGTGGATCGTTGGATTGAGGGGTTGAGGCTGTGTTAAAAGGGTCTTTCATCTTGCTGTTTGCATCACTGTCTTTGAGTCTTTCCCCCGACACCTTGACAATATTCCAGTTCTGAGGTATTTCTCCTATATGCTTGTGAAGGCAATTTTCTATTATTATCATTGAAGGAGCTGGCTGCACGGCCAAGGGTGATTCCTCTGGTAGTGCGGAATCTCCTTGAGTTAAAAGGGTATGCACTGAATTTCCCTGGAGGAGCGAAAACATGAAGTTATTGTATGAATTTATCCCAAGACTGAGCTTTATGAGCACTGCTGAGAAGGTTGCTGACCTGGTTGATGGATGGAATATCACTGACAGTGCGGGTGGAGCGCCAGCACCGGGTGGCACTGCCGTTGCCTGTGTGCTCAAACAGATCTATCCGGACAAGATGGCTTTACCGATGTTGATCATGAACTACAAGGGCGTAGTGGAATTAGGTGCGCAGGCTCTTGCTGCCGAAGCCATGGGTGTAGATGGCATGATTCCGGATCCGGGCGATCCACCAAGGTACGGCAACCTCATAAAGATGGGAGAAGATGGTGGTACGGAAATACTGACTGATCCGGACGAAATACTTGCCTACAGGCGGTCTCTGGCTTCTGAGGGGGTCAAGGACTATCTCCGCGATACTGTAAAAGTGGCAAAAGTGAAATTGGGCTGTCTACTGACGGCACGTGTGCCTGTCGATCTCGCGATTAAGCGTCTGGATAATGGCTGGGATTTCTGTTTTTTCCTGAGGCTTGAAAAGGAATCTCTGCCCAAGCTGAAAGAGATTGCTGCAGTCTGCAAGAGTCAAGGCAAGCCAATTTATCCCTATTTTGTTGTAGGGACTGAAAAGAACCAGAAAGTCTTGGATATGATCGGATGGCCTGCCACTACGAATATGGAAGGTGCTGAAGATTTTGTCGCTGACCTTGAAGGGGTTGTGGATGGCGTCATTGCCACCTGCCTCGGAGATGCAAAAGGGGATATGGAGTTGTTAAAGAGACTTCAGAAATTCCGTGCCTGAAAGGAACTACATGCAGTCAATGAAAATAAGAAGCCCGGGATTCCGGGCTT
>CAYQVN010000363.1:0-1671 GCA_964420895.1 uncultured Nitrospirota bacterium
AGATTGAAGAGGCCGTCCTCCATCTTTCCATGTGGCAAAAGGGACGTTTTACCTTCGAGCGGAGATCCGGGCGAAATAGCCATCTTGTGACGCTACGTCCCAGCAAGATCTTGGAGCAAAAGAAACGCCTCACAGAGTTGAAAAAAAAAGTTCCCCGGAGTGTCATGGAGTGGGTGGGGAAAAATTCCGGGCCTCTCTCTCATCAGAGGTTCCAGGATGAAATGGAGGGAGCCTTCTCCCGGACCGATCGGTTTGAGCCCCGCATTACCATTGTGCTTGTGGAAGGGGATTCGAGGATGCGAATGATGGTCCACGATGAACTGGTGAGGCATAATTTCAATGTCCAGGAGGCGGGCAATGTCGCTAAAGCCAAGGCACAAATTGATCGCTTGCTGGAGCAGGGATACAGCCCGATCGTGGTGACGGAGGTTGATTTTCCCCGCAAAAAAAGGGAGGTGACCCTTGAGGGCCTTTCATTCATGGAGGCTCTTCATCAGGAACATCCGGAGATCCCCATCATGGTTTCCACCTCCTACCCGATTTCCAATCTGCGGAGAAAGATCCTTTTTTTTGGCGGGGTCTTTTGCCTGGTCAAACCGGATTTGGCCGTCCTTTCCTCCCGGAATTTTGAGCAGGTTTTCCAGTCCTATATCCGGGAATTGGGTTATTGCCTCGATCTGAGTATACAGCAATACTATCAGCAGTATTATCAGGAGCGGGCGGAGATCCTCCGCGACGACCTGATTGAGAACCTGATGAATGCCCGTGTTGAAGTCATGCGCCTTGGGAGTCGGACGATTGAAGAGGCAAAGATCCATGATCTTTACTATACGATCAGTAATATGCTGGTGCGGAAGGGGAATGTGGACAACGCGATCGAAGAGATACTCAAATTTCTTGCAGAACGCTTCGATCATGTCGCCCTCTTCCTGTGGAGAAAAAAATATCTGAATGGCTATCTTGGTCGGTCGAGCCTACGGGCGGACTTCGGGGACAAGGTGGCCAAGGTGTCCGTGGAACACGGAAAGATCGTATTCTTGTCTGAACTCGCGCTCAAGAAAACCATTTTTGCCGGCCCCCCTCCGGAGGAGGATGCGTACCGCCATTTTCTGGAGCGTTTTGTTTCCGTGCATCCCGCCTGGAATCTGCTCTATCCGGTGGAAGTCTTAGGGAAGGTTGTCGCCCTGTGGTATGCCGACCGGGAAAAGGAATCGGCAACAGTGCAAGAGGGCCGTATTCTGATCTCACTGGTGAATCTGATTTCTCTTTCCTTGAAGATGGATATTGAAAGTGTGGTGTGACGAATGCAGCGGAAGGCCGATGGAAGGATGTAAAGGGTGAGTGAAAAAACCTCGAAACAGCAGATTGGACAACTCCTGCGGGAGCTGAAGGTCGTCGATGATGAACAGCTCGCCCTGGCCCTGGAAGAACAAAAACGAACCCGGGAACGGCTTGGTTCGGTCCTGATCAAGATGGGTTTCCTGACCTCGGAGGATCTCGATTACCTTTTGGCCCGGCAGTACAACGTTCCCTTCATCAGCCTGGAGCAATACCGCATCGATCCGAATGTGGCCCACCTTGTTCCTGAAAAATATTGTAGGGAGCATAAAGTGATCGCCGTACAGCAGAACAATAAACTCCTCAGTGTGGCCATGGCCAATCCCCGGGATA
>CAYQVN010000364.1:0-1670 GCA_964420895.1 uncultured Nitrospirota bacterium
AATTGAGGAACACCATTAACGACCGCTGGTATGAGATCCGGGACCGGGCGATTCAATGGATCGATGGTCGTCTTGTACGTCTTGAAGTTGCCGTGGATATTACAGAGCGGAAAGAAGCGGAGCAGGCCCTGGCCCAGTCGGAAGAGAAGTTCCGGAGGATTTTTGAAGACTCTCCCATCGGGATTCTCCATACGGACAGGGACGGAAAGATCACGGCCTGTAATCCGGCCTTCGCCGAGATTATCGGTGTGCCGAGGGAGATGATTCGGGGCTTCTCGTTGTCCCAGACGGTGATAAATGAAAGAATGAAAGGGGCCGTGACGAAGGCCCTGGCGGGAGGCAAGGGACATTTCGAGGGACAGTATACCTCCGTTCTCGGCGGGCGGGAGACCTGTCTGAAGGCCGATTTTGCCCCTATCTTTTCCCGGGATGAGGAGATCATCGGTCTGATCGGCCTCTATGAAGATGTTTCGGAGCGGAAACAATTGGAAGAGGAACTTGCTCGTGCCCAACGTCTCGAGGCGGCCGGTCGTGTAGCCGGCCAGATCGCCCACGATTTCAATAATCTTCTCTCCCCGCTCATGGCCTATCCCGACCTGCTCCGGATGGAATGCCAGGGGAAGGAAGCCATACTTCCCCTCCTCGACTCCATGCAGTCTGTGGCCATACAGATGTCGGAGATCAACCAGCAGCTATTAACCCTGGGCAGAAGGGGACATTATAATCTCGGCTGTGTCGATCTGAACCGACTTCTTGACAAAATGCTGGGGAGCTTACCCCTGCCGGAAACAGTCTCCCTGGAGAAGGATATTGCGGAGGATCTCCTGCCGATCCGCGGTGGAGAGGCACAGATCAGCCGTGCCCTGATGAATCTGATGACCAATGCCGTGGAAGCGATGGACGAGATCGGGACGCTGACCGTCTCCACCCGGAATGTTTATCTCGATCAGCCGCTCAAGGGGTATGAGACGGTCAAGCGGGGAGAGTACACCCGACTCGATATCATCGATACCGGCGCCGGTATCGATCCGCAAATTCTTGATAATATCTTTGACCCCTTTTTCAGCACCAAGAAAGCGGATCGCAAAAGGGGCTCCGGACTCGGTCTCAGCGTCGTCGGTGCCGTCCTGGAGGATCACCACGGCTATATCGGTTTAGAGAGTTCGTCCGGGCGGGGGAGCCGCTTCTCTCTCTATTTTCCCATCACCCGAGAGGTTGGGCCTGAGGAGCAGACGGAAGGACAGGATGTGCCCGGAGGGGAGGAACGGATCCTCGTCGTCGATGATGATCCGGTACAGCGGGAGGTACTCCAGCATCTTTTAGGCCAACTCGGCTATAAGGTTGATGCCGTCGAGAGTGGTGAGGCCGCTACGGAATATATGCGTGAACATCCCCGGGACCTTCTGGTCCTGGACATGGTCATGGACGGGATCGACGGCACGGAGACCTTCCGGCGCATCCGTACCTTCTCTCCTGAGCAGAAAGCTGTCATCCTCTCCGGTTATGCCGAGTCGAACCGGGTGGCGGAGGCCCTCCGTGCAGGTGCGGGGGGATTCGTGCGAAAACCGGTCGATCTTCCAACCCTGGCCCGGGCGGTCCGGAAGGAGTTGGACCGGTAGGAGGGTGACCAGGGGAAGGGGATCAGGGAACAGAAGATTGCCTTACTCTTT
>CAYQVN010000365.1:0-1640 GCA_964420895.1 uncultured Nitrospirota bacterium
CTTGCGCCGCTCTTTCGGAAAAACTTCAGGGCAGACGCAAATGGTTCTTTGAAAACGTCCAGGACTCTTCGAAGGAGTACTGGAATACGATTGTGCTGTGTTTCTCGTGTTCCTGTTCCCTTCCGGAAGGCTGCCGCACGCAGGATATTGAGCGCTGCTGCTTTTAAAAAGGCACAGTAGCTCACGGCAGCAAGCCCCCGGACCCGAAGGTGCTTGATGCCGGTCTTCCGGTCCAGGGCGGACAGGCTTCCTTCGACCCCTGCTCGATACCGGTATTGCGCCCGGAAGGTATCGGTCTGTTGCGCGGCTCTCCGTTTCATGACCCGGACGGCCTTGTCATCGTAGTGAAGATAGTATCCCTTCTTGCCCGGTTGCACCGGGCATTCAGTACGGTGAGTGCAGTCTTGACAATCTTCTGAATCAAAGACGGCACTGTAACGCTTCTTCTTCCGGGTCTTGAAGGGGGTACGTCCCTGGGGGCAGGCCGTTACCTTGTTGTGCTTCGAGAAGGAAAAGTCCGAAAGGCTATAACGCCTTTCCTTGTCCGGGAGATCCCGTACCGGAGAGATCACGGATACGCCTTGTTCCATCGCTTTTTCGCAATTCTCATCACTCCCGTAGAGGGTGTCGGCCAGGAGTTGTTGGGGAGCCAGCCTCTTCTCTTTGGCCGAGTCGATCGCGGGAAGCAGGGCATGGACGTCATGGCAATGGGCCGGTTCCACGGCGACATGGGTAATCAGGGAGGGGGGCTTCTTGGGTTCTTGATGCTCCCCGGATGCCGTCTCTTCTTCCGGTCGGGACTCAGGTTCCGGGTGATAGGTCTCCATAATCTGGACCTGGTACCCCTTCCCCTTGTGACCGTCGTACGTGGCGTCGGGATCAGACGGGTTCTGGAGAGAGTCGGAGGGGACTTCCCGGTTCGGTTTGATCCGCACTTGGGGGTGGTCGGCGCCCGAGGCGTTTTCGATGATGCACTGCTCATTGAGTAGGCGGACAAGCAATTGATAGCTGGTCATGGTGGAGACCTTCGAATGCTTTCGAAACCGCTCAACGAGGTGAAATAGGTCCGTCCCCAACCGGGCCAGGGTTCTTGCGGATTCACTCGGTTTCACCAGACCGAAGGCGGCAACCCCGGCTTTCGTGCAGTACTCTTTCCGAAGTTCCGAATCGAGGGAGGAGAAAAGATCCTTGTGGTGGCGCTTCAGGTTGGCCAGAAACTTCTGGATCGTCTGGACGAACAGACCGATCCGCCCCAAGTGGCGCATGTTGGAAAAGATATGCACGGAATCGAGTCGCTGATAGCTCGGATCGACGGATAAGACCTTGGCCAGTTTTCCCGTAACTCCTTCGAAGAGGACGGTGTGGAGGTTGGCTTCGGTCACAATCTTTCGCAGGGTCCAGAGGGTCTTGGGGCAGACATACTTTTCCTCATCCGACTCGGAGAGGATATCGAGGGCATAGTGCCATTCGATGTTGAAGGCGAACTGACGGACCGCCTCTTCATCGGTGAGATCAAACATCTGCTGGAGGATCAAAAGGCCCATCAGGCTGAAGAGTTCTTTGGTGGGGCGGCCCATCCGAGAGGAATAATAAGGGACAAGCTTTTCCACGGGGAGGTCGGAAAGGATTTCTTCCCGGAA
>CAYQVN010000366.1:0-1629 GCA_964420895.1 uncultured Nitrospirota bacterium
TGGCTGCAAAACCAATTCCCGTCTCTACCGGTTGTCGGTCACGCCCGGTCCGGAACTCGCCTCGCGGCTTGACACTTCGGGCAAGGCCGTCACCTTTGAAGAAAGCGGCATCTGGGGGGCGCTGATGCCCCTCCCCTTTGCCTCACTCGATATCCCCGTCAACGTCGACCCCCGCTGGGACTTTGATAACCCCTTTGCGGGGCTCTATCCCAAATATGAGAAACCAATCGCCTTCTACCTCATCCTGGAGAACCGCTCCGACATCTCGATCAGCTTCAATCCCTCGGCCAGCTTTTCCATCCTGCTCGAAGGATGGCCCCTCTTTCCGATTGAATATGACGATCTCTATCAGGCCCTCTACGACACGCGGGGGGGGAACCACCGTCTGAAAGGGATGAAAAAGATGCTCCTGAGCAGCTATGTGACCCTGCAGCCCGGAGAACATACACGGGGCCTTCTCCTCTTCAAACGGCCCGAACCGGGTGCACGGCAGGCCAAGGAACTCACCTTCCGGATCCGGCGGATCTTCGCCGGGAAGGGAGAAGTCGACTTTCTTCTCCCCTTCCGGATCACCATGGAAAAGGTCGCCCCCCTTACCCCCTGAAAAGATTTTACGATCCGGCAGGCTCGGTCTTTTCCACAACGAGACGTCCCCGGTTGTCGGCCTCCCCCATGTAGACCGTCAGGTGCGGGAAGGGCATCTCGATCCCCTCGGCATCGAAGGCCATCTTCACCCGGCGTCGGAATTCCCGGGCCACCATCCACTGCTTGATGGGCCGGGTCTTGAACATCACCTTGATCGTCACCTGGGAATCTCCAAAAGCATCCACCCCCAGGATCTCCAGCGGTTCCAGGATCACCTCCCGAAATTCCGGTACTTCAAACAACTCGTCCCCCACTCTTTTCAGGACCTCACAAACATGGTCCGTGTCCTCCTTGTAGGCCACGCCGATATCGAGAACACAACGGGCCCATTCCTTCGTCAGGTTCGAGACCACGGAAATCTCCCCGTTGGGAATAAAGTGGACTTTGCCTTCCAGGTCGCGCAGCTCGGTGATGCGGAGATTGATCGATTCCACAAGGCCGGCAACCCCGGCAATCTGCACGACGTCGCCCACATTCATCCGGTTGTCCAGCAGAATGAAGAAACCGGTGATCACATCCTTGACCAGGCTCTGGGCCCCGAAACCGACGGCCAGGCCCAGGACCCCGGCACCGGCCAGGATGGGGCCGACGTTGATGCCGACCTGCCCTAACACGATGATTCCGGCCAGGACCAGGACCAGGATGGTCAGGGTCTGCTCCATGATCCGGGAGAGGGTATCGACCCGTTTTCGCTGCTCCTCAGTGAACTTCCCCTGCTCGCTGATCCGCGTCACCATGCGGGGGCTCATGCTCCGGAGAACCCGGATCACCAGGTAGGCGAGGGCAAGGACCACGGCCACTCGGATTCCGTTGACGATGAACCACTGGATGAGACGGGTGATTGATTCTTGCATTGCTTTTCCTCCTTTGATGGTTTGGTCCATTGTATAGAAAAGTCTTCTCCTGTCAAATGACTCTTTTCTCCGTTGCGGGTCGACACGATCTCGCCCTTTTTCCCTCTCCTTCTGCGATGCTCGGCTTCGT
>CAYQVN010000367.1:0-1611 GCA_964420895.1 uncultured Nitrospirota bacterium
TTTTTTACGAAACCATCAAACTTTGTTCGTTGTTTTTCCCCATCCCCACACCAACACCCTAAGGAGGAAAGAAATGCCCCGAAACGTCGTCATCATCGGATCCGGACCGGCCGGGTATACGGCCGCCGTCTATAATGCCCGAAGTGGACTGAATCCCCTCATCATCGAAGGAAACCAGCCCGGCGGACAGCTCACCATTACCACCGACGTGGAAAATTTTCCCGGTTTTTCCGAAGGAATCATGGGACCGGCCCTGATGGAGGAGATGAAAAAACAGGCTGAACGTTTCGGGACGGAAATCCTCACCGCCCAGGTCACCTCCGTCGATTTCACAAAGCGCCCCTTTTCGATCCATCTCGACAATGATGAAGTGATCACCGCCAAGACCGTTATCATCGCCAGTGGCGCCTCTGCCCGGTTCCTCGGCATCCCCTCGGAAAAGAAGATGATGGGACGGGGCGTCTCGGCTTGCGCCACCTGCGACGGCTTCTTTTTCCGTGACAAAGAGATCGTTGTCGTCGGAGGGGGGGACACGGCCATCGAAGAAGCGGACTTTCTCACCCGCTTTGCCACCAAGGTTACCATCATCCATCGCCGCGATGAGCTGCGGGCCACCAAGGCGATGCAAGACCGGGCATTTAACAACGAAAAGGTCGCCTTTGCCTGGGATTCCGTCGTGGAAGAGATCCTCGGCGAAGAAGAGGGGAAAGTTACGGGCGTCCGGCTCAAGAATGTCAAGACGCAAGAGATCTCCGATCTTCCCTGCGAAGGGGCCTTTATCGCCATCGGCCATGTGCCCAACACGAAGATCTTCTCCGGCCAGCTTGAGCTCGATGACAAGGGGTATATCGTCCTGAAAGGGGGAAGCCGCACGAGTGTGCCCGGCGTCTTTGCCGCCGGCGATGTGGCTGACCCAATCTATAAACAGGCGATAGTGGCAGCCGGGATGGGCTGCATGGCATCGCTGGATGCGGAAAAATTTCTTATAGAGGAGGGATCATGATGAACGATCTGACACGGCGGGAATTCATGGGAACGGGCGCTTTGCTGACGGCGGGAGCAATGAGTCTTGCAGGAAATCAACGGGCCTTCGCGGAGGAGGCCGTGACTACAACCGTTTCACAGTATAAGACTCTCAAGGACCGGAAGATCATCTCCGAACTGGAGATGAAGCATGTCCCCCTGATCAAGACCCTGGAGAAAGTGAAAAAAGGAGAGCCCTTCAAACTTGAGGTACGGGTGGGGCGGGTGCTCCATCCCATGCAGGGTCCGCACCACATCGAGTGGATCCACCTTTTCAAGGATGGGGTTCCCCTTGCGACAACCACCCTGACCTACGAAGGGCTCAAGCCGACAGTAGCGGTGGAACTCGTTCTGGAAGAACCTGCCGAGATCACGGCAAAGATCCACTGCAACCTTCATGGCTACTGGATGGAGACGAAAAAAATCGAAGTTAGCTGAAACACGTAAACATCCACAGACCTCCCCCTTCTTGGAAGGGGGGCCGAGGAGGATTCACGAGAAGTACAATCCCCCTTACCCCCGCCGATTCCGTATCTGGTTTATTGTTGTCAAGCATACTTTCTTTTCCGCCTGAGCTTTTTCTCCACA
>CAYQVN010000368.1:0-1609 GCA_964420895.1 uncultured Nitrospirota bacterium
GAGGATTTTTGAATAAAACTATTCTGCAGGATATTGGCCACGACAGTGGCGTTCTTCTCGACGCCCGCCATGTTGGCGGAAAATGGACTGACCCGCATATCGTAAGTCGAGATCGCCGAGGTCCCGAGGAAAACAATCTTGTCTTTCAATAGGTGGGGAGATAACCTCCCGGAGAGGACATTGGCAGCGGAGATGAAAGGAAAGGTCCCTTCTCCACCCAAATAATTGATATGGAGTCGCCCGAAAGGATCTGTCGGGATCTTCCGGTCTCCCAGATCCACTTCTTGTCCGCCCATGATGGTAATCCGGTCCGGAGGGATTCCCAGGGCGACCTGCGCCACCTTTAGGGAAAAGGAAGGAAGGAACTCGTCACCGTACTCGATATAAAGGGGCTCCCAACGCAGTTTTCCGTCGCGGTCGGGAAGGGAATAGACATGTCCATAAGGGACGGCATCTGCCAAGGGGGCAGGGGGGAGAAGGATACGGCAGGCATCGATGGAGTGAAGATCCTTGATCTGCCGGATTCGTGAAATGGAGAGGTCCAGAAGGGGATCAGGAACCTCGCCGTCGAAGCTCCTCCCCTTTTCCACCTCGCATCCCAGCGCCGTGACCACCTTTTCCCGATGGGCTCGCAGGAGGTCGGCCAGGTTCCGGTCGGCCTCCTGTGATTCCTCTTCGGAATAGAAGATGTCGATCCCCAGCACCTTCGGGTTGCTCTGCAAAATATTTTCGATGAGTGACGCCTGAAGGTTCCGGCTCCAGGGCCATCTTCCGTATTCATTCAGGCTCTCCTCATCGATGGTGACGATGACGATCTCTTCGGGGATCTCGGGGGGAGAAAGGAGATTCCGAATCTTGAACCGGTAGTCGACGAGCAGTGTCTCAACATATTCATCGAAAATGGGCGGGTGGATGAGTGTTAAGAGGGCAAAAAAAAGGGACATCAGGAAGGGGGCCGTAAGGAGTTTTTCTTCTGAGGGGCCTCGCATATTGAATGTCCAGGGGTGTTTGTGGTTAGCCACCGATCAAAGTCCAGATTCCGAAGATTCTAATGGCAAGTTAGTACGGATGAGAGAAGATGTCAAGGATGAGGGAATGGAACCCGTAGGAGAAGTAAAAACCCACCGGGAAGGGGAAGCTTCCCGGTGGGCTGATCTGCCTTATTGCGGTAATAACGGATTGATTTCGGTGCAGCCGATCACCCGGGATCCCGTGGCGGGGTTAAAGGCTGTATCGGTGTTGCCTCCCAGGTCAAGGATCGACCCGTTACAGAGGATCGTTTGACCTTGGAGTAGATCGTAAGTATAGAATTCTCCCGGCACATTCGGGCTCATTCCGAACGTCCCGGGGGAGACGAATATAGTCTGTGCCATGGACGCCTGAAAAAGGGCGAAGCCGATGGAATAGCAGGGCGCATCTTCAGCACCGCATCCGGCAAAATCGGTGCCTTGTGACAGATTGACATAGAAATCCGCAACGGGGAGACAAGGTGCGGTGGCCGGGAGATTCCCCGTGAAATCGACGGAGCCCCCGCCCGGATTGCAGATATCTTCTCCGCGGTTCAGACAGATTCCGTCGACGACAACCGGTGGATCATTATCCCAGGTGT
>CAYQVN010000369.1:0-1606 GCA_964420895.1 uncultured Nitrospirota bacterium
TATTCAATTTTCGACATATGGTAAGTTTTCGGCAGAAAAAAGTCAAGCCTTTTTTGAAACCACCATAAGTGGTCCTCAAGCGGACCCTTACCTGAGGGGGTTGATGGAATAGAGTTCCTGGAAGGCCCTCACTGAGTCCGCCCGGGTCCAACTATTGCTTCCCCGTGGACTTCTTGCTCGACTTTTCTCGAAGAAACGGATGAATTGTTCCCGGGAACTTGCCGGCGAGATGAAATCGCCATCGGGTACCCGATCCTCCTGATCCCCGGAGATCCCCAGCAGGGGACCGAAGGTTTCCAGTACTCCTGCTCCTGCCCTGCCCCGGGCCCTTCCGTCTCCATCCTTGTCGACGAAGGGATCTTCCAGAAAGATTTCATTCAGTTTTTCATCGGTAAGGAGTGGAATGCCCGTTTGGTAGAAATCGTTCAGGGTTTCGATAAAGGCATTGGCGATTATGGCATGGCCGATATCGGAGGGGTGAACGCCGTCGAGACTGAAGATACCACCGAGGAAACGCCGGGTTAAAGCAAAATCATGAAAGATGTTGGGATGGGTTGTCATTTCCTCAAAGAGGGCATGAATGTCCACAACAGGAATATTGTGGGCGGCTGCCGTCTCGGCGATAATTTCATTGAAACGGTTCACTCTCCCCTTGATCTGATCGATCTCATCGGCATCAAGGACAAAGTCGGGATTGTCGAAGAGCCCTCCATCGGCGAGCCCAAGTCGAATCAGCAACATGGCAACGACACTGGTGTAAGAACCTTCGGGGAGGCCGTAATCGGCGCCAAGAAAGTAGATTAAATCCTCACGGTCGAAAAGAAAAGCAATCTTCGTTACATCAGGGATGTTCGCCATAAGGACCGCCGACCCGCTTGCCTCAAGGCGTGCAGCAATCTCCTCAAAATCAGCCTCGAATTCATCCACGGGGGTCAGTTGCGAGGCATCATATTCATCAAAGGAGATTGCGGCGGAAAGGGCGTCGTTATTCCCGATCCAGCAGACCGTCAGAAGCGGGCCCAGCGATTCGGCGATCTCCAACTGGCTCCCCCGTCGAGGAAAGAGGACAAGATCGGTCTCGGAATTGATCTCGTCGGGGGTTACGGCATCCGCTCTTCTGTCGATCAGAGAACTGACATCCGTCCCGGAGACGGCGAGATTGGCTGCACCCCAAAAGGGGAAGAAGCGGCGGCGGCGGGTGGTCTCACCCAAATAGAGGAAAGGACCGCTCTTGATCCAGGGTAGGCGGAAAGGAATTCGAATCTGCCGGGCCATCAGGTTGAGGTAGCTATGGGGTTGAGTCCGGAAGCTTGCATCGGCGGATTGCACCCCTTCGCCGATACTGTCCCCCAACCCCACCATGATGGTTACTTCTGCCCGCACCGGTGCACTTGTTCCGAGCATCAATGCACAGAACAGATGGATAAGGATGATCTTTCTACTGCAGCGATCGATTGCCAATATTCTCGCCTCCTCCTGGAAGGATCCTTGCCGGTATTCAGGATTGGAACACGGGATTCACTACTTGTCAAGTCCATGGAGCGGATCATGCCTTTTCGAGCCATTGCCGGTACAATGATTCCAGCCGCTCCCAGGAGAAACGTTC
>CAYQVN010000370.1:0-1605 GCA_964420895.1 uncultured Nitrospirota bacterium
GCAAGGGGGGATTTTTTGTATGTACAATTATTAATCCCCCTAAATCCCCCTTTTCAAAGGGGGACTTAAAAACAAGAGCATCCCCCTTCCAGGGGAAGGCCAAAACCACGTCTTCTGGGCGTGGATGTTTACTGCAGTGGTATTAAGGAGACCCACGATTGCAGGCTGGAAAGACCGGAAATATCGCCCTTCTCTGGGATGAATCCTACCTCTGGGGGATCATGGCATGCCGGGCATGCAAGAAGATCGGGATCCCTTTCGATCTGGTCACGGCCCGTGAGATTGCCGACGGAGCGCTTGATCATTATCAACTCTTGTTCGTTCCCGGCGGCTGGGCCGGCGATAAGAGCCGTGCCCTCGGTGATAAAGGGCGGGAAAAGATCGATCACTTTGTCCGGAGCGGTGGACGCTTTGTCGGATTTTGCGGCGGGGCGGGACTTGCCCTTGATGTGGAAGAAGGGCTCTCCCTGCTTCCTGTTCGCCGGATGCCAACGATGGAGCGGATTCCGAATTTCAGCGGGAAGATCCGGATTTCGCCATCGGATAACAAGCATCCCCTCTGGCGGGGCATGTCGGCCCCCCACGCGTTCTATGCCTGGTGGCCGGGGCAGTTTCTTCTCGATCGAAAGGATGCGGATAGGGTCCGTATTGTGGCACGCTACGAAGAGCCGGAATCGGATTTTTACGTGGCTGATCTCAAAGCGGAAGACCTTGCGGCCGGTGGCCAGGACTGGAAAACCTGGGAGGAGTTCTATGGGATTCGTATGAATCCGGAGCGTCTCCGGGGGGAGCCGGCCATGCTGGAAGGTGACTGCGATGGGGGGAAGGTCTTTCTCTCCTATCTCCATCTTGATACCCCGGACGATCCCGAGGGTTTGAAGGCCCTTCACAATCTATTTACTCAATGGGGTGCGGTGTCGGGAGAGATCAGTGGCCGGAGGGGGAGCGGACTGCAGGACGCCGAGTGGGTCCGGGTCCATCAGGATGCCCTGGAACTCTTCGATTTGTTGGAGAGGGCGGGGGGGGAGTTGATTGCCCTGGGGCGACGGAATTATCTCTGGTTCTGGCGAAAGCCTTACCTGCTGCAGTGGCGCCGTGGGATCCGGGGAATGGAATATGGAATTATCATGATGATGGTCCGGGAGCTTCGACAACGCTTTTATCGTCTGCGAAGTTCCGAAAGAATGCTGATGGTCTCCGGCGGGATGGACATCGAAGCGGCATTGGGCCGGATCCGATCGCTTGCGGAAAAATTTTTTCAAGAGGCGAGGCATCTTCTCCTCCTGGAACGTTTTGCCTTGAACCGTGGGGTGCAACTCCATCATCTCCGGACGGACGACCCTGAGATCGGCCGTCTACGGGAAGTCCTCTTTTCAAGGAACAAGCGTTTCGGTGGACTTTTCAAGGAGTTCCTCGACCGTCTTGACGAACTGCTGCTCCTGGCGTTGCGATCGGAAAGATAAAAATTTAAAAACAAAAAATGAAAGATAGATCAAAAGCGAGAGGCTTTCACCGCAAAGACGCGGAGAAAACCTGAAACCGGACTCTCGCAGAGAACGCCAAGACCGCCAAGCAAAAGCATAAAGGGGTTCTCTTTTTCTTAAT
>CAYQVN010000371.1:0-1557 GCA_964420895.1 uncultured Nitrospirota bacterium
TTAATCCATGTTTTCAGAAACTCAGATTAAGATTAAGAGTAAGATTACGAGTAAGGATGCTTGAAAACAATAAACCAGAGCATTGAACCACGGGGGACACGGGGGGACATGGGGAAATCAAAATCAATTTGTGGTCATTCGTGACGGTGTTGCAGTGGCGACCCGGTTTACCCGGGAGGTCTCTTGGCAAGAATTGTCGGCAACCATAAACCGGCATGGGGCAGGAAAGAAACGGGAAAACTTATACTCAGAAGGAGAACGACTCGTGAACATTATTGAATCCCTTGAAACAAGAGAGTTGAAAAAAGACCTTCCAGTCCTTCGTCCCGGTACGACGGTGCGGGTCCATGTCCGCATCATCGAAGGGAAAAAGGAACGTATCCAGGTCTTCGAAGGCATGGTCATCGGCATCCAGGGGGGCCGCCTCAGTGAGTCCTTCACTGTTCGGAAGATCTCTAACGGTGTGGGCGTGGAGCGTACCTTTCCGTTCCATTCACCGATTGTCGAGCGGATCGAGATTATGCAATACGGCAAGGTCCGGCAGGCAAAGCTGCATTATCTTCGATCTCTTTCCGGGAAGGCGGCCCGTATCTCGGCGGTTTCCAGGGAGCAGCGGGCCAAGCTGGAGAAAGGGAACAACGTTTCCAAGTAGGCACTGGATCTTCGTGGCCCTATTCGTAAATACGGTGGCATTTGAGTGCCGCAGGGCGGCCTCCTCTTCATTACGCTCCTTGCACCGTACCACAGCAGTCGCGTGCTTTGACGAGACCACCCTGCGACCCTCTCGGTGCGTCACAGTATTTACGAACAGGACCACTTAGCGCCAGGACAGGAGGGGATGGCCCGTTCATGACGAAACACCCTGCGAAATTAGAGAAGACACTCTTCCCCGGAGAGAACGGGGGCGACCCCTTCTTCTTTGAGCGCCGGGCCTATCGTGATGGATATTGCAGGGTCGCGGGGATTGATGAGGCCGGTCGTGGACCTTTGGCAGGCCCGGTCGTGGCGGCGGCGGTCATCCTTCCCGGTGAATGCAGAATCCCCCGTTTGACGGACTCCAAGAAACTTTCTCCCGCACTGCGTGAAAAACTTTTCCCCCTGATTCAGGAAAAGGCCGTTGCCTGGGGGGTCGGTAGCTGCGACGCCGGCTTGATCGACCGGATCAATATCCTGGAAGCGACGCGCCGTGCCATGGAAGCGGCCGTGGCGGCCCTTCATCCCTCGCCGGACTACCTTCTCATTGACGCCCTCTGGATTCATGATCCGACACCGCAAAAAGGGATTATTAAAGGGGATCTTCTCAGTCATTCCATCTCCGCTGCATCGGTCATCGCCAAGGTGACCCGGGATCGACTCATGGCGGAATTTCATCAGCGCTATCCGGAATACAATTTTCAAAAACATAAAGGTTACGGCACCCTCGAACACCGGAGGATTCTTCAGGAGCGAGGACCCTGTCCGATCCATCGTAAGACCTTCCGGGGGGTTCGGGAATACTGCTCCTAAGGAGTCGTGGAGAAGGATGTGATGCGACATCTCCTGCTCGGCAAGCTCGGG
>CAYQVN010000372.1:0-1556 GCA_964420895.1 uncultured Nitrospirota bacterium
CTGATGGGAGCTCGATCCCTGCCACATGGGAGCCACCGACGACGGCAACGATTTCCTCCCGCGGGGCCTTCCGGATCTTCTGGGCGAGATAGACATCCCGCTCGTCAAGGAGCCTCTTTTTCACCTCGGGAAAGGCCTCGGCAAAGTCCTTCAAGACGTTTTCGAGCTGGTCCCCCTTCTTCATTTCCTCGATCATCTCGGCATCGACCTTCTCCGTCATGAAGAGACTCCCCACAAGATGGACCATCATCTTCAGCTTGTTCCAGAGGCCCAGATACCCCCAGACCCGTTTCAAGGTCACCTGGATATCCCTGTCGGCCAGGACCAGTTCCGCGCCGTGTGCCTCGGCCTGGCGGATCCCCTCGATCATCTCCGCACCGGGCTGCACACCTAACTGGTCCCCCAGCCGGCGGTAGAAAGAGGACATGATCAACTGGGCCAGTAGAAAAAGGGCCTTCTTCTCCCGGATGACCTTGAAGATATTCATCTGCTTCCAGGCCTCCCGCTGGACGATCGCTTTGTGACGGGCCTCGCACAACTCCACGCAGACCGTATCGGGGCGAAGGGCCTCCACCGTCACGCGGACGTCATCGACACTCTCTTTCGAGACATGAGCCGTGCCGACAAGAAAGACCTCTTTGCCGTCCACCCGGACCGTGCGGACCCGGGCGGGAAGAGAGATTTCAGAGATTTCCATTATCGGGTTTCCTTTGCTTCCGTAATTTATTCATCCGGAGATAGAGTTCCCGGCTCACCCAGGCATCCATGGCGGCGTAGCTGACCTGGGCCGGAGTCAATTCCTGCCGGGCCCAGTTGGAACACTGGGCCTTCTTGGAGATCCGAAACCCCAAAAGGACCGCCGAAAGTCCCCGGAGACCGTGGTTCTTGATCTCCATCTCCCGGGCCATCGAACCGAGATCGACAAAACCGGCTGCCTTGAAGGGACCTAGTTCCTTGAGTTTCCGGATGTCATCATCAAGAGCAGCGCCGGTCTTGATGATCGAATCTGTAGAGAGGACCTCCCGGAGGGCACGGGGAAACTTCAGGTGACGGAGCTGAAAGAGATAGACACCCCTTTGTCCGGCAAGCTGGATCAGCGAAGGCGGATAGCACTCCCCTTTCTTGAAGGACGGCCTTGATTCCGTATCGAAACCCAGGATCTTTTCCCGCCGGAGCCGCTCGATGGCCTCGCCCATCTCCTCCCGGGAACGGATCACCCGAACGGTCCGCTCAAACCGGCGGATCGGCAGAGCATTGATTTCCTCCCGGGTCATGCGCCGGTCAAAGCCGGGCCGGCCCGTTGCATCATTCAATTTCTCACCTCCCCGGGAAGGAGAAGTAGATTCCGGATACTGATCGTGCATCATTCCCACTTTATCGACAAAACAAGCTCAAAACTTTTCGCCTTCCTGCAAAAGGCAGACAATAGTTTTATATCTATATCACATTTAACGCGGAAATTCACGGGAATAAAGAATTGGGGGAAATGAATGAACCGCTTTCCCCTCGTTGAGAGGATTGAGCCTGTCCTGGGCGTACCGAAGGTGAGGGAGAAG
>CAYQVN010000373.1:0-1554 GCA_964420895.1 uncultured Nitrospirota bacterium
CAAGTTGAGAGAATATCGCACTCATGCAGGCGGTCAAGAAGTACGATCCCTTCAAGTGTGTGAAACTCTCCACCTATGCCGCCTGGTGGATCCGCGCCTACATCCTAAAGTTTATCATGAACAACTACCGGATCTACAAGATCGGGACGACAGAGGCACAGAAAAAACTTTTCTATAAACTGAATCAGGAGATGGAAAAGCTGGCCGCCCTCGGGGAGGCCCCGAGTCCCAAACTTCTGGCCCGGCACTTCGATGTCCGGGAATCAGACGTCGTCGAGATGCAGCAAATCCTGAAAGAGGACGACCTTTCCCTCGACGCACCCATCCAGGATGATTCCCAGACCCCCCTGATGCATTTCTTCTCCTCCACGGAAAGACCCGTCGATGAAAGACTGGCCGAAGCGGAACTGATGGATGCCTTTCAGGAAAAACTCCGGGATTTCTCCAAGATTCTCACGGAGAAGGAAGCAGCCATCCTGCAACGGCGCCTCCTGGCCGATCCGGCGGCGACGCTTCAGGAAATCGGCGACACCCATCAGATCAGCCGGGAACGGGTGCGGCAGATCGAAAAACGGGTGGTCAAAAAATTAAAGGAATATCTGTCGCAGTTTCCGGAGTTCGACGGAATCGAAATCGACCGCCCCTCTTGACATCCCTCCTTTCACGATTATCTTTTTCATAACAGAAGATCGAATGAGTCGGCCGCTCATCAAAACCTAATTTTAAAAAGGAGTGAAGGCCATGTCCATCTTAACAACCACATACAATCCGATTGCTACCTTTAATACGCTCCATGAATGGTTCAATGGGGAACTGCAGGACTTCCCGGAAGCCCCGTTCATTAAAGAAGATCGCAAATGGTATCCTGCCGTCGATATCCTCGAAGATGAAGATGCCTTCTCCATCAAGGTGGAACTTCCTGAAGTGGAGGAAAAGGCAATCGACATGCAGATCGACCACCAGGTCCTCTCTCTCAGGGGAGAGCGGACGCTGGAAAAAGGGGAAGAAAACCTGCAGATTCGGCGGAGAGAAGGTCACTACGGTACCTTTGAGCGGACCTTTCGACTCCCCGATTCCGTCGATTGTGAAAAAGTCCACGCCGCCATGAAACAGGGGGTCCTTACCATCACTCTCCCCAAGAAGGAAGAGACCAAGCCGAGAACGGTCAAGGTGGAGATCAAATAGAGTTCATTGGGACCACTTCTGATTCCCTCTCTGGGAGGCGGATGATTCCGCCTCCCTTTTTTTGAGTCTATCATTTCGGGAAGTGGGAAAAACTTTTCCCTTTTAGGGAATATTTTTTCCCATTAAGGGAAAAATAATTCCACATTGCAAAGATGACAATAAACCATTATATTTTAAAACAAAAAACACAACACAATCAGGCCCTTGCGCCAGACGTTCACTCCCGAAAATCCCTGTATTTGGCATGCTTTCTGCATAATACTCTTCAAAATAGTGTGTGAAAAACAGGTCATTCACCTTTGCGATCATGGAGAACGCCCTATGGCCCACTTTCTGAAGAGACCGCATATCTCATGACTGTCTGGCCTG
>CAYQVN010000374.1:0-1508 GCA_964420895.1 uncultured Nitrospirota bacterium
AGGTTTCGACAGCTTGCCGGGAACTTTTTCTTTGACGTGAGTCGTCCGATTGGACCGGAGGAAGAGAGTGATGCCGGGTCGGGGGGGTGATTAAGATTAGGATTAAGAGTAAGAGTAAAATGTAAAGATTGTTGGTTCCCTACCCCCGGATCCCTGCTCTTTTTACCGAACTAAATGAATCTTATTATTTCAACTGTGAATTATTTCTGTGACAGTTGGGGCAAAATCCTCATTATCGGTTTTTACAAGGTCTTTCTGCGTAACATATTGAAAATAAAAGGTTTAGATGTGATTAATTATTAGGCAATCCGTTGCAGATCTTGCACCGATCTGTTTTGCCGTTTTGATTTCACACAGATGTCCACAGACTATTCACATTTTCTGTGGACATCTTTGTTAACCTTCGGGAATGTCTCCGGGATTGTTGTGGGGGGTCAGATTTAAGGTGTTCAAAAGTGCAGATTTGTGAAATTTGGGATCGGTCACGGAGAATGAGAAAAGTATTACCCAATCCAGCTGTGCCAGTCTTCTCCGATGTCACCCCGGCGGCGGTATCGAAGCATGGCATCCTTGCAGGGACAGTCGCGGTCGAGTTGTGCAAGATGGGAAAGTGTTTCTACGATGATCTCGGGGAAGCGGCCAAGGGACTCCTCCACTTTGTGACGTTCCTCTTCGGGGAGGGTCCCCTCAAAGAGGACTCCCTTTTGATAGGCCAGGGGACGGACCCCTTCGGCATAGTTGGTGACATAGCAGAGGGGTGCGTAACAGATCTCAAGTTCCCGTGCCAGGAAAGCCTCGGGAGCGAGGGTCATACCGACAAGGTCACCGCCGATCCCTTTCATGAAACGGATCTCCGCCGGTGTCTCGAGCCTCGGTCCTTCCGTACAAACATAGGTCCCCCCTTCGTGAAAGTCGAGCCCCAGGGAGGTGAGTCCCTTGTGAAAGGCTTCACCAATGCCGGGGCAGAAGACCGGGCTCATCCGGATGAAGCCGATCCCTCCGTCCCGATAAAAGGTTGAGGCTCGGTTCCGGGTCAGATCGATCAGGTCATCAGGGAGGACGAGGTCGCCCGGGGAACGGTTGGAATCGATGGCTCCCGGTCCCGACCACGCCAGGATCCGCTCCACTCCGATCTCCTTGGCCGCATAGATGTTGGCCCGGTAGTTGACGAAGGGGGCGGTAACGTTGTAGCCGGTCTCACCGTGACGGGAGAGGAACCCGACCCCTCTCCCGTCGATCTCAAGGACCCGGATCGGGGCGGTCTGCCCGAAGGGGGTGTCGATCCGGATCGTCTCCTTCTCGCGGCCGAACCGCTCCACCGGAAAGGTATAGGCCCCGCTTCCGCCGAGGATCAGGGTTTTGATGTGAGGCACGGAAGTCATCCGGTTTTCCCCATAGACAGTCAAAATCTGCCGCGAATGTCGCGAAGGGCAGGCCGCCGCGAATGTCGCGAATATACACAAATTAGGCCCTAAGTCCTTTTGCTTTTCATTAGTGTCCATTCGCGT